>JAEZKY010000114.1 GCA_023435985.1 Bacillota bacterium
AAGCTTCCCGGCTGATATATACTGTATTGAAGAAATAATAATAAAAACTCTTACTCAATTTATTGATAGCCAAAAATCAAATGATTCAAATGCTATAAATGATTTGAAATCTGTTTATAAATTGTTAAAATTCTATAATAGTTTGAAATATAGTAATATAAATAGATATTTACTATATAAAAAAGTAGAAGTAAAGGATTTAAATTTATCTGAATTACTAAATACATTGGAGACTTCGATTTCCCAAAATTTAAATATGAGTACTTGCAATAAAATAGTGAGAGAACTAAGAAAGGATTTTAACAGAATACTGGAAATATCAAAAGTTAGCTCTTTGTCAGAGTTCACTAAAGTAGAAGCAAAGATAGATAGAATTTCTAAATCCATGAAGATAGGAAAGAGTGAATTTAAAATTGAGGATATAAAAGTATATGAAATAGGTATGATGGAAGATTTTGAGTTATTGACGGAAAGAAGAGCTATTGTTATAGAAAATTGTTATATTTATGAAAATAATATGGTTTTAATTCCTAATTTTCTAAAACGTTCATTAGAAATAATTGATGAAAAATCAGATGAATTTGATTCAACAAAGCTTAATGAATTAATAAAAATAAAGAATATTCCTAAATATAAAGATGCTATAAATGTAATGTGTAATCAAAATAACAATGATAAAGAAGAGAATGAGAATATGCTAGATATGCTATGCTTAAAAATAGATCATTGTTATAGAAAACATGTGATTGATATAATATCGAAATATAGATATTTATCACAAACTGAAATGGAGGAGTTTATTAATAAGGCTAAACTATATATAAATGATTCAAAATGTATAGTCATTCCATTAAAAAATTATATAGCCGATCAAAATGGTTTAGAGCAGATATTAACAAGAAATAAATTTACTACTGATTTTGAAAGAGGTACACAATATCATAGTGCACTACATACAAACATAACTAAATTTATTGAAGGAAAAGTTTCTGAAAGAATCGTTTTTTTATCAGATATAGGTATAAGTGGTACACAAGTAAGGAATACATTTGATTATTATCAAAAAGGCAATTTTGTTCATAAAGGAAAGATAAATAATCCATTTTATGATTATACTTATGATATACTTATTAAAAATTTGGCTAAAGTTAAAGAGATAACTTTTTTAAATTGTCTTTATACTCCAATTTATGAGAATGATGTTAGAAAAACTTTGAAAAATCATGGAATAAGTACAAAAATCAATTTTGACGGAACACTTTTGGATGATTATAAATCATATTTGTTTAATAGTATACATGAGAAAACTATAGACAAATTTGATGAGCTACTGCATATAGATAAGTTTAAATCTATTTTAAAAAGAAATGTAGTAGATAAGACTTATGAAGAATATTTAAAGAATGCTAAATCAGATAATGTTGAGAATTTATTGATAGCGAGATATAACAGCATGCCTAAAAAACATCATATCTTTTTTAGTAATGAAGGGATATTCAAGTATAGGAAAGACCCAAAAGTTAAGTGATAAATATAATATATAAACTAAATATAATTAGAATAAAAAATAAGATGTTCGTAAAGAACATCTTATTTTTTATCTTTATATTTTTGTTTAACATATTCAATAAAGTTATTAATTTCATCTTTAGCTTCTTTCGGAAGCTCATCATAATCAGTATCACTATGGAGTGCAATAGTGATATTAGGATCTTCAGTATAATTTTTTATATCGGTTTTACCAAGGAGGTAATCTAAAGAAACGTTAAAATAATTAGATAATTTAATCATTATATCTGTATCAGGAACTCGTTTTCCCTGCTCATAAAAACCGTATGCACTTGTAGTTATATTTAGAAAATTTGCAACATCCTTTTGTACAACGCCTTTTTCAGAACGCAATTCCTTTAGTCTTTGTGCAAACATTTTATAATACCTCCATGTAGATTCTTACAATAATTATACAACCAAAAGTTGTATTAATAAACTATACCAACAAACAGTTGTAAAAAAATATTGACATCAACTAAATGTTGTAGTACTCTTAATACAACGAACCGTTGGGAAAGGGGGATAATATGAAAAATAAATTACTGTTATTAAGAAATAAAAATAGTCTAACGCAACAAGATGTAGCTAAAGCAATAAATAAGACCACAAGCTATTATGGCATGTTAGAGATTGGTAAACGAAATCCATCAATAGAAGTAGCTTATGCACTAGCCAACTTTTATAAAGTAACAATAGAGGAACTTTTTTTTAATCAGCTATACAACGAAACGTTGGTATAAGGATAATTTTATTTTAATATATAAAATGGAGGAAAGAAATGGTACAAGAATACAGAAATATTTACCAATTATCGAGAGAAGGTACAGGCCTAACACAGGAAAAATCATCAGAAATACTGGATATATCTGTTGATAGTTTAAGAGCTTATGAAGGTGGAAAGAGAATACCACCAGAAAACATAGTAATTGATATGGCTAAAATATATAATTGTCCGTATTTAATTTTACAGCATCATCAAACTAATACTCTAATAGGGAAAGAGCTTTTTCAAAATGTACAAGTTAAATATTTAGCTGAAGCAGTTTTGACATTTTTAGATTCATTTGAAGATTTAGAAAAGATTAAAAAGTTAATGATTAAAATTTCATGTGATGGAGAGATCGATGAAAGCGAAAAAGACGATTGGAATCAAATAATGAGAATAGTTAATGAGTTTATAGCAGCTGGTATGGCTTTAAATTATATAAAATAAGAGGTGAGTAATTAATGGAAAAAATATTAGAAGAAATACTTTACGTATTACAAGAATTAAAGAATTCTAATTTGCAAACACAAAAGCAACAAAAACTAACATATACACTTGATGAATGTGCAGCTGTTTCTGGTATAGGGAAAAATACTTTATTAGAGGAAACATATAAAGCTAATTCGACTTTTCCTTATTTTAAGGTTGGAAGAAAGATACAGGTAAATAGAGATATGTTTGAGCAATGGTTAAAAGATATGTCTGAAAACCATACAGAGCTAAGAGGAGATAAATTAAAATGTGTAAGATAAAGTGTCAACATTTTATCCACAACAGCTATAAGTTACGCGAGAAAATTGTGGATAAAAAACAAAGAAAAAAGCAGTTAATAAATGTTTGTTGTGGTGATTATAAGAAATGCAATTTATGCAAGTAAATAAAAAAGAACCTTATTTAAAGGTTCATCAATGTCTGAGATATGGTACTGAGAATACCATGTCTCCATTATAAATTATTTGATTGGAGATGTAAAGATTATAGTATATCTATTTAAGTTGATCAGAAACAAGAGACATATAACAATGTATTGAATTTTATTAAAAATAATATTTAGGTAAGTCAAATTTGGTTTCAAAAATGGAGGGATATAGATGAATGACGAACTATTTTGCAGTGGAATATATAGTGAAGGGTATGGAATTATTCCTAAATCAGTTATGAGAAATCCTAGTATATCTACAAGCTCAAAAGCAGTATATGCATATATATGCAGCTTTGCAGGAGCTGGAGGGAATGCGTTTCCCTCATTGGAGTTAATTTGTGCAGAGTTAGGTATGTCTGAAAAGAAGATGTATAAATGCAGAAAAGAATTAATAGATCACAATCTTATAAAGGTTGATAAAAAAAGAGTTGGAAGTAAATATTCTAATAACATTTATACGCTAATTGTTAATTCTCCAGAAGTTGAACCTAGTCAAAATGGACATGTCCAAAATGAACAAAGTAAAATTGAGCCTGTCCAAAATGACCACGTTCAAGAAAGTGAGGAAATAAGCCAATCTTCTGAACCTAGTCAAAATGGACATGTCCAAAATGAACCTTGTCCAAAAGTGGGTACTATAAGTAACAGTATTATAAATAAAAAAGAAAAAAGAAAAATAGACAAAACGGAATTTGATATTTTGATTAATGAGTATACAGAAAATGAAAATCTTAAAAAAGCCATTTATGAATTTATAAAATCAAGAAAAGCAATTAAGAAAGCGTTAACTACTTTAGCTCTAAAGAAAATATTAAGTAGACTTGATACTTTATCTACTAGTGATGAAGAGAAGATTAAGATAATTGACAATAGCATAATGAATGGCTGGAGTGGAGTATTTCCACTAAAAGAAACAAATCAGTCTAATGTGATTTCAATACAATCTAAGTCTAAAGAGCAAGAGCCAGTGAAAATAGATAAATCAAAGTTAGGAGCGTTGTGATATGGAGAATTTAGACAGGCTGTTGCCAAACAATATTGATGCAGAACAAGCTATTCTTGGATGTGTAATAAATGATTCAGATATGCTAATAGACATTGATTTTTTAATTTCAGATGACTTCTATCTTAGCAAACATAAAAAGATTTATGAAATATTAAGGTCACTTTTTAATAGAAAAATAGCTATAGATTTAGTTACAGTCCTGGAGGAAATAAGAACAAGAAATATACTTGAGGAATGCGGTGGAGTGACATATATATCGGAGCTCGCAACTTCATATTTTGCTAGCATTAATGTTACCTCATATGCTGATATCATAAAAGAAAAATCGAATAGAAGAAAGTTAATTAAAACAAGCAGGCTTCTTTTAGAGAGTGCTTATGATGATGATATTAAAGATGTTATTGATAAGACAGAAAATAACCTGTATGAAATAGCGATTAATCAAAATACAAGTGATATGGTGACAATAGATAAAGCTGTGGAGCAATCGATTATAGCTTTGGAAAAAAGATTTAATAATGGAGGAGATCTAATAGGTTTATCTACTGGATTTGTAGATTTAGATAAAATGACAAATGGCCTCATAAAAAAAGACTTTATTATAATAGCTGGACGTCCATCAATGGGAAAGACGGCATTTGCATTAAATCTAGGACTTGCAGCTTCAATAGAGGCTAGTGTAGCAATATTTTCCCTTGAAATGTCCAAAGAGCAATTAACAGATAGATTATTATCTGCCAAATGCTTAACTGATTTTGGGAAGATTATGACAGGTAAATTAGATACAAAAGAATTTGAAAAAATTGTTGTCGGAGCTAATGAGCTTATGTCTAGAAAATTAGTGATAGATGATACAACATCACTCCTAAATGATATAAAAGCTAAATGCAGAAAGTTAAAAATTCAAAATGGCTTAAACCTTGTTATTATAGATTACTTGCAGCTAATAAGAACTACATTGAAAACAACAAGTAGAGAGCAGGAAGTTTCACATATTTCTAGAGAGCTTAAGGCATTAGCGAAAGAATTAGATATAACTATGATTGCCTTGTCGCAATTATCAAGAGCTCCAGAGCAAAGAGCAGACCACAGACCAGTATTATCTGATTTAAGAGAATCAGGATCTATAGAGCAGGATGCAGATGTAATTCATTTTCTCTATAGAGATGAGTATTACAACAAAGAGACAGAAGATAAAAATATTGCAGAGGTAATTACAGCCAAAAACAGAAACGGACAAACAACCACAACTAAGCTGGCATGGTTAGGACAGTATCAGAGATTTGGTAATTTAGATGTCATAAGGAGGTAGGTTTATGGATAAAACTCATGACATAGTTGAGAAGATAGTAAAAACATACTTTGAGCAGCCAGACAAAGCCTTAAAAGATATTTTTGGAGAGTATACGGAAAAACTTTCAGAGGATGAAATAAAAGCTTTTTATGAAAGATTAAAGGAAATAGTAAATTAGATATACTTGCAGGACTAGGAGCTTTGGCAGGGATTACGCAATTGTTAATGTTAAGGTTACTGCAAATAAAAATATATAGGGGAGCTATCCCCTTATAGAAATAAGGTGGAAACATGGATATTGAAGTAGATAAAACAGTAGAATATACATTTCTTGAAGCCTGGGAAAAGAGCATTGACGATAGTACTGTGATTATAACAAGTAAAAGCAGTGGAGATAGTTATAAAATTGATATGCTTGCAAAGCAGAGAAAATTAAAGTTTTATAACCCAGTTATAGATAATTGGCAGCCCTGTACTTATGTGCTGCCAGAGGAGATATTTGATAGTTGGTATATCACTAGAAAATAGTTAGATTTAATTGATCTTTGAAAATTGAATAATGCGGTGTTGGTAAAATATGATATAATAAGTTAATTTAGTTAACTAATATGTTTCAAGTGATTTTAATTATTAAGGGAAGTGAGAGTTTTATGCTTATAAAAGATAAAGATACAAATGAATTTAAAGATAATTATTATACACACAATAGAAAGCTGAAGCTAGAAGAGTATGATGATAATGGTAATATCATTGATGTCATAGAATTGAAACAAAATGATTTGTGGAATTTCTATATGCTAAAAAACAATAATTATATTGATTTAGCTATTGCAAGAAAGAAAGATAGAGAATATTTCAAAGGTAAGCAGCTGGAATTAGTTAAAAGAATGATTGATCTTATTGACGAGCAGTATTTTAATGAGAATACAGTAAAATATATAGAAGATATATTTAAAACATATACTATTGAACAAATAGAATTTGCATTAAATTTTAAAGATTATTTCTATAATCAAATAGAAGTTTTTCTCTCAATGGAAGATTATAATCAAATAAAACAAATGAAGTTTATTGATGTATTAAAATGGGTTAAAGATTCAGAAGGAATATATTATGCAGTTTCAAATGATGGAAGAAAAGGAATGATGTATTTAGAAAGACCTACTAAAAAACAAGCTAAATATCAAAGACAAAAAAATGGCAAAAGAATTATATTTTTTAGCTTTAAAGATTGGACAGAACATTTAGTAAATGAAGTAGAATTACGTTAATAATATTATATAAGTTTTGAAAAGAGAAGATACTTAAAATAAATTATAAGTTAGAATGCCGTATTATTCAGTAGAATGAATTTACGGTATTTTTTAACACTAAAAATGCTACCTGATTTGTAGAAAGTACGTAGTAAATTTAAGGAGGGATTTTATGGAAATGTTAGACAAAATGGAAGTATTACCAACGTTAGAAAGTTTACTTGAAAAAATTGAAGAAGGTGAATTAGAAGTTATCAAATAGTTTTATTTTACTCCAAGCTGATTTAAATGCTATTTTATCTAGAGAATATGTAAAGCAAAACGATATATTAGTAACAAATAAGTCCTATAGTAAATATAATATTTTGAAAAAATATAAAGAGGAAATTTATGAATAATAGAAGTAATGGAAATAGTATATCAAACACTGGTGGATTAAAAGTTCAGTGCTTTTGGGGCAATGACTATATTCCAATTAATGGAGTTAAGATAACTGTTACAGGAACAACAGGTTCTGAAAATGCTAATAATATTGAATTGCGTACAAATGTAGCTGGATTAACTCAAGTAATAGAATTACAAGCACCACCTATAGAATATTCTTTAAATCCCAATAGTAATCAAACACCGTATAGCTCATACGATATAACTGTTGAAAAAGCTGGATTTAATCCAGTAATAATAAGGGGATGTCAGGTATTTCCTACACGAGTTGCTTATCAAATAGTTAGTTTAGAAAGAAACTTAGGAAGAGGAAGTATGAGACAGGAAGTTATAAATATACAACCACCTGTATTAAATGGAAATTATCCACCCAAAATACCAGAAGATCCTGAGAAACCACTACCACCACCAACATCAGGAGTTGTATTACCCGAGCCTGTAGTTCCAGAATATGTTATTGTCCATCAAGGAGTTCCAGATGATCCATCAGCACCAAACTATAAAGTACAGTTTAAAGATTATATTAAAAATGTTGCTTCATGTGAAATATATTCAACTTGGGTAGAGTCAGCATTAAGAGCAAATATTTTTTGTATAGTATCTTTTACATTAAATAGAATTTTTACTGAGTGGTATAGAGGTAAGGGCAAGAACTTTGATATTACAAGCTCTACAGCTTATGACCAGGCATTTAATTATGGCAGAAACATCTATGATAATATAAATCAGATTGTAGATGAGATTTTCTCCACCTATGTAAGAAGAACTGGAAAGAAGCAGCCTCTTTTCACCCAATACTGTGATGGAAAGAGTGTTACTTGTCCGCAATGGTTAAGTCAATGGGGAAGTCAAGAATTAGCACAACAAGGTAAAGCGCCATTTGAAATATTAAAATATTATTATGGAAATGATATTCAATTAGTTACAGCTGAAAAGGTTGCTGGACGTCCAATGTCATATCCAGGACATGATTTAGTCATTGGAGAATCTGGTCCAGAAGTAAAGGCAATACAAGGTCAATTAAATAGAATAGCTAGAAATTACCCACTAATTCCCAAAGTTGCAGAAGATGGTCTTTATGGACCGAAAACTGCAGAGGCAGTAAAAACATTCCAACAAATATTTGGATTGCCACAAACAGGAATAGTTGATTATGCAACATGGTATAGGATATCGGATGTTTATGTTGGAGTAACAAAACTCGCAGAACTTACTACTACTGAATCAAGTAGATTGGAGAGGCTAAATGAGTTTATACCGCCAATTATACCAAGATTGGATAATAAAAGAGGAATTCCAAAATTTTATTATTGAATAAATCAAGATAAAGAAATATTTTATTTACGCAATACTACTATTAGGTGAACTTTAAAGCCTAAGTAAATACGTAAGTTAATTTTAACTTCATAATTTAAAAATAACTTATGAAAAGGTTAAATTACCATTACCGATAACAATAATCTTATAGTTATTTTTTAGAGGCAAAAGAGTATAGTTTTGTGAATTCGGTTCTAGTCTAACAGATTCTTGAATACGACCTTGACCGTCAAAGATAAGCATAAAAATTTCATAATTAGGAGAAGTGTTTCTTACTGAGTATTCAATATTTTCTAAAAGATTTAAAGTTAATTAGGAATGAATTTAGTCTCAGGTAAGAGTCCTCTCGAAGGAACTAATTATAAGCTTGATAAAAACGGAGCTATAGTTACTGTACCGATCGCTATTCCATATTGATAAAATATTCAATAAGTAATTTATGAGTTATTAATAGTTATAGCTATTTCGCCTTTACCAATTATTGCAATACGATCGTCATCTAATATAGTACCTAAATTTATATTTTCATCCACAGTATCAAATTTTTTATAAAAAATTTCATTGCCATTAGGATCCAGTATTACCATGCTCACAGTGGTGTTTGGAGTTGCAAGTTTAGCAGTAGCTTTAACTTGGGGTAAATTTGTAATATCATAAACTCCTTCTTTATATGTATTTGATTCCAAAACAGTATTTTGGTCAAAATATGCTTGTGGTGCTTTTATAAAGGAGAATGTAGAGAGCAGAAAAAACATTAGAAATATTTTTATTTTCATTATATGTATACCTCACTTTAATTTTTAGAATATCTATAAAAGTATATTTCTATTAGAAAAATAATCTTGAATGTGTTAACAATTAAATAAAATATTCAAATTATAATGTGGTGATTTATGGGGATGATTTACTGCATAATGCTACTATTATATAAAAAACCCCAATAATGGGGTTAAAAAATGTATAGTATAGAATAAATCATGAAGATATTTTTATTATATGAATATTGAAAAATATTATTCAAACTATGAAGTGATAAATAACTTATTTGTAGTATAAAAGTATTATATATCAAAATAATAAAAGCCTCTTATATTAAAGAGGCATTGCATAGATTTAAAAATATATTTAAGAGGTTACCTTTCATTATATGACTGTTATTTTTTATTGTGCATAATTCATATATAAAGCCTCACATTAAATGAGGCCTATAACTAATGAAAGGAACGAAATTATGAAGTCACTATTATTATATGAATAATTGTTTTAGATAATGATTAATATTATTTAATAAAAGGCCTCTAATAAAGGAAACAGGCTAACTATAAACAATGAAAGGAGAATTCTATAATCCTAATATTATTATATGAATATTTATATTAAGTGACACTTAATACAAGAAGGAAGATAAAATAAAAAAAGCAAGATCCTACCGCTGAATAGGAACTTACTTTTTGGGGTTCATTTAAACAATTTTTAAGAAATCGTAGCATTAAATATTATTCTAAATTCTAAGTAGAATATGCAAAATATATGGTGGGAATTTGTGCTATTAAAATTAAATCGAATAAAAGCCCCTGATAAGGGGCTGTGAAC
>JAEZKY010000118.1 GCA_023435985.1 Bacillota bacterium
GAATTATATCCATCAATCGCTAAGAAGTACAATACAACTGCTTCTAGAGTAGAGAGGGCTATAAGAGATGCAATAGAAGTAGCATGGGGCAGAGGCCAAATAGAGGCTATTAACAGATTATTTGGATATACAATTCATAATGATAAAGGCAAGCCAACAAATAGCGAATTTATAGCAATCATAGCTGATAAATTAAGACTTAAGAATAAAGTGTCATAATCAGTCTTGAAGAAAGATGAAGAGCTAAGTTAAACGTTGTGGAAAATGTTTTTTAATTATATTTCAATAGCAACTAATAGTTTTCCATAGCAATTAATACTCTAAATTTATGTGAAACTAATACCTTTTATTAGTTGGATGTAAAAATCTAATTAATAAAAGGTTATTTTTATGCAGGAAATGAAGAAAAATAAATATATAAAGTTTATATTTATTTAATTAGTATGGAATTGAAATGGATTTTAATAATAAAAACCAGCTTATTGGGGTAATAAGCTGGTACATATAAATATTTCTAATAGGAAATATAAATGAAAAAAGTTTATCATATAAATAATAATAAAATATAATTGTTATAAGAACATAAAGAATATGTTAAAATTTCAAATAATATTTAAATACAGATTTAAAATGCTAATGCATATTTTATTCTGTTTTGCACACAATAAATATGAAAGAGGTGATTCTCATGGATAATGATTTTAATAATAATATTCTAGGATTACTCCGAAAATAATTTTAAAGTCCCATAAGCACACTTATCTTTCTGAAAAAATAAAGCTAGGGTTTAACTAATCCCTAGCTTTATTAGCTTGTATCTGTGTAATGATTTTATTCAAAATACTTTTTATTTCATAGTTACATAGTATGCTTGATTAAATCCAATTTAAATAATAAATAATTACATAAAAAATGAATGACTTACTTAGGGGAATAAGTCATTCAAAAAAAGTAAGTTAATAAGGGGTAAATAATATTTAACTACTTTCCACTTATATTATACCTTCAATATTCCAATGATGTCAATATTAAGAGAAATTATAACCACAAAATTTTAGTAAAATTACATGATATTGAGCTATAAGGATATTAATTGATATTTTAATAATGTTATTGACAAAGTCTATATATTTATGTTACCTTGTGTAAGGTATACTTTTAATTTAGTTCAGAGAAACTAAGAAGGGAGAAAAAAATGACAAATAATGAATTATTAGAAAATCAAAATGAATTTATAGGTCTTACAGAAAAAATTTCTTTGAAGAGGTCAATACCATTAAGCTTTCAACATATGTTTGCAATGTTTGGCTCATCGGTTTTAGTGCCGCTTATCTTTAAAATTGACCCAACAACTGTTTTGTTTTTTAACGGTATAGGGACATTACTATATGCATTTCTTACTAAAAAGAAAATTCCAGCTTATTTAGGATCGAGTTTCGCATTTATATCACCAGTATTACTTTTATATAGCCAAGGTTATAATTTTGAAACTATACAAGGTGGCTTTGTAGCAGTAGGTGTACTTTTCTCAATTATAGCATTAATTATTGGATATGCAGGAATAGGGTGGATTGATAAATTATTTCCTCCAGCAGCAATGGGTGCAATAATAACTATAATAGGTTTAAGTTTAGCAAATACTGCCGCTGATATGGCAGGCTTTCCAGTAGGAGGGAGCAATACTCAGACGTTAAACGTTCCTTGGGTAATAGTATCTATGATAACTTTAGTTACAGTAGTTTTATGTAATGTTTTATTGAGAGGTTTTTTAAAGATTATACCTATATTGATAGGGGTGGTAGTTGGTTATATTTCAGCTCTATTTATGGGACTAGTTGATTTTAGTACAGTAAGTAATGCAAATTTTATTTTACTACCTAACATAAAAATTGCTCATTTTGATATGAATGCTATTCTAACAATATTGCCAGCGACATTTGTAGTAATAGCGGAACATGTTGGACACTTGAAAGTTACTGGAAGCATTGTAGGAAAAGATTTAACTAAAGATCCAGGTCTTCATAGATCTTTGCTTGGAGATGGATTATCTACTATTATTTCAGGAATGTTCGGCTCAGTACCTACAACAACTTATGGTGAAAATATTGGAGTTTTAGCATTAACCAAAGTATATAGTGTATATGTAGTCTGTGGAGCAGGATTAATTTCAATAATTCTAGGGTTTTCAGGCAAGATGTCAGCACTTATTAGTACAATTCCAACACCTGTTATAGGGGGAATTAGTCTATTATTATTTGGAACAATTGCTACGTCTGGGCTTAGAACTTTTATTGAAGAAAAAGTTGATTTTTCTAAATCTAGAAATTTAATACTTACATCTATAATTTTTATTGTTGGATTAAGCGGAATAAAATTAACTTTAGGAAGTACAGAAATAACTGGAATGGGATTAGCTACTTTAGTGGCTATGGTATTAAGTATATGCTTTATGATTTTCGATAAATTAGGAATAATGAATGAATCAGAGTAAAATAAAAGTATATTATCATAAGATAAAGTGCTTTGTAATTTAATAAAGC
The DNA here is from genome assembly GCA_023435985.1 of Bacillota bacterium. GTDB lineage: Bacteria > Bacillota > Clostridia > Clostridiales > Clostridiaceae > Clostridium. The sequence goes on from JAEZKY010000118.1 coordinate 2,541, forward strand.
TAAATTATTATTTATTGAAAGTTTAATTTATTAGAGAATATGCAGGAAACTGTATATTCTTTTTCTATTCTCCTAGGAAATCACGATAAAATCAAATCCGTGAATAACTTTTTAAAGTAGTAAAAACACACAATATGTGAAGCGGATTTTTTATAAAGAAATATTGTCTAAAGTTAGGCTGTAATATATTTTAATGTCACTTTTGGTAATATTTTAATAGAGTATTTTAAAGAATGATGGTTAATATATTACTGCCAGGCAAAATTAAATTTAAGGGAGGAAGATAGATATGGCTTCAAATAATAACAGAACTTTAATTCCAGAAGCAAAGGCAGGTTTAAACAGATTAAAAACCGAAGTTGCTTCAGAAATAGGATTAGGAAACTATGAAAGCACAGACAAAGGAAACCTTTCTTCAAGACAAAATGGAAGCGTTGGAGGAGAAATGGTTAAACGAATGGTACAAAGCTACGAGCAAGGACTATAAACCTAGGTTACTAAGCCTAATCTCAAAAATGCACTAGAAGCATTTAAAGATGCCAGGTATCTTTGAAATGACATAATTTAGTAAGGTTTATGAGATAAAATGCTGAAAAGTTATTTTAAAATTGAACATAGTTCATTCTCATGAATTTCAACCCTTTTATAAAAATGCCCTGTAAAGTCGATTAAATTTATGCTGATAAGCTAAATAGACTATACAGGGTATTTTATATGCAGAAATAATGCCAAAACAGTCTATAAGTGCCTAAAGTATATAGTGAAATTATAAATAATTAACTTTTTAAGTTAATTTTGAATATATTGAACAATTTAAACGAAAACTATTTATAAATAGATATGTAGGAGGAAATGATACAATGAAAAGATTTATAAAAATTTTGAGTTATTTAATAAGTGTAACTATACTCATGGAAATTATAATTGGAGCTGATGTCCAAGAATCTTTTAAAGTAATTACAGATAAAACTCCATTATATACAGTTCAATATGATGGATATGATCTTACTGCAGGGAGGATTAAGATAGAAGGAAGCAATAATGTAGTATATTGCTTAGAGATAAACAAAAACTATCCATCAGGTCAAACTTTTACCATACCAGAAATTCTTAGTGAAAATATTAATAATATAGTTGCAGCTGGATATCCTAATAGATCTGCAGCTGAATTAAATTTAGATAATGAAAATGAAGCATATTTTGCAACGCAAATTGCAATATGGAGTGGGATGGAAGGCTATGATGTTAGTAAAATGAAAGGAGCTAATCCTAAAATATTAGAAGCAATAAAGAATATATATCTTGACGGCATGAATGGAAAATATGCAAATAAAATAAGAACTAAAGCTTATAAAACAAACGATGAGTCTATTCAAGAAATAATTATTGTACACTATGATGATCTAATATCAGAACAAAACGCAGAATCAATACAAAAAGAATATCCACCTCAGGAAGGATAATACATGATTTTAAAATAATTATGGCCTCTAATTCTTAATAAAAAAAGAAATCATAATTAGTAATAAATTAAGAGTAATAAGTAGTGATATTGGGAATAAATGAATTTCATATAATTAACTTTTATTTAATCTTTTTATTTCTATCTATTACTTTTAATTTATGAAAATTTTTCAATACTATTTGTTATCTGTGCTGAAAGATTATTGTAAATCAAAATATTTAGAGTGGCTTACAGGGATAAATGATACTTACTTAGTTTGACACACATGAATTAAAATGGTACGCTTTTTTTATATTGCAGAGTAAATTTTTCTCGTAGGGAGTGAAAAAAAGTGTTATTGAAGGAGTATAGTGTAGAGCAGATAAAGAGTCTAGTTGAAATTATAAAAGATTGCGCTAGAGAAAATAGATTTGTAATTTCTTTAGAAGAATGCAAAATAGAAAACATTCAATTTATTGAAGAATATAATATAAATGCAAATAAAAGAATAAATATTTTGTTCTATTTAGATTATAAGGATTTCTGCTATGGCCTTCAAAACATGAAAGATGGAGTTGAGCAAAATAACTTATACGTGTTTTGTACTCAAAAGCAATTATATAACATTGATAATAAAAGTGAACTAGTAGATATTTATCTTAAATTCAATATAATATACAATAATAATAAAAATTATTATATATTAGTTTCTTTACATAAAAGAAATAAGCCAATTACATATCTTTTTAAATAGGCAACTTTGATTTGAGGAGTAAATCTATTAAAGAATTAGCTTTTTGTGAATATTGTATGAGTGAAAATGATTATAAAGTACATAGTGTAAATAAAACATCAAGATTAAAAAACGAGAAGATAGATTATACAGCTAAAGAAGCTATTTGTAATATTTGTGGAAATGAGGTTTTTATTTCCGAAATATGTGATTATAATTTAGAAAATTTATATGAACAATATAGAAAAATGCATAATATAATCAGTGTTAAGGAAATAAAGCATATTTTAATTAAATATTGTATTAGTGAAGAAGCGTTAGCGTTACTGTTAAGATGGAAGAGTGGAACAGTAAATAGATATTTAGAAGGAGATATGCCTGTAAATCTTCATTCTGAAATTCTAAAAAAAATATGCGAAGATCCTAATTACTATTTAGTTCTACTGAAAAAGAGTAAAGAAAGGATAACTCCAATAGATTACAATAAAAGCAGACAAGCTGTTAATGAAGTCTTTAATAATGGGAGTGTTGAAGAGAAAATTGATGCAGTAATAAAATATATTTTAATTCGATGTGAAGATTTTACTCCTACTACACTTCAAAACTTATTGTATTATGTACAAGCTTTTGGTTATGTTTTTACAAGTGATTTTATTTTTAAAGAAGATTGTGAAGCTAATATAATAGGTCCGATTTACAAAAGTGTATTTGAAAGATATAAGAAATTTGGATATGATAATGTCAATAAAGATATATTGATTAATGAGAACTTAAGGCTAGAAGATGTTGAAAGAAATATTGTGGAAGGCATAATAAAATTTTATGGCTGCTATAGTGGAAAAATATTAAAGAAAATGACTAATTATGAAGCACCATGGATATTAACTCGAGCAGCTTATGATAGTGAGCATGATATTGAAAACGACGAAAATAACAAAATAATAAATAAAGATTTAATTGTAGAGTATTTTAATGGAATTAAAGAAAAATACAATATGACAAATTTGTTAGATATACAAAAGTACAGTATAGATCTATTTAATAAAATATCTATGTAAAAATTAGACTAGTTAAATGTTATAAATACTGAAAAGAAAGAGGGAACATATGAAGACAACAGTACTGCTTATTAGGCATGGAGAAACAGAATGGAACACTTTAGGTAAATTTCAAGGGTGTACAGATATTGTTTTATCTGAAAATGGTATTAAACAAGCTAAATTATTAAATTATAGGATTAAGGGAGACTTTGATTGTATTTATGCAAGTCCATTGAGTAGAGCATTAGAGACGGCGAACATATTAGCAAAAAATACTAATAAGGAAGTAATAATAGCACCTGAAATAAGAGAAATTAATTTTGGAGAATGGGAAGGACTTACAATAAAGGAAATAAGGGAGAAATACCCAGAAGTTTTTAAGACTTGGAGAACTGATAAAAAGGAAAGTTATATTTGTGGAGGAGACTCTAGTGTCCGTAATGCATCCAATAGAGCTAAAAGTTGCATACTTGATATAGTGTCAAAACATAAAGGAGAAAAGATAGTAATTGTTGCTCATGGAGGAATTATTAAGGCAGGTCTTATAGGATTATTTGAGTGGGATATGACTATGTATCACAAAATTGCATTGGGAAACACATGTATTAATACAATTGTTTTTAATGAAGATTTAAATCCATCATTATTGGGATTGAATGATACTAATCATTTAGATTATAATGCAAAAACAGTATAGTTTAATATTGTATATGTCCTTATAAAAGTTTAAAGAATGCTAGACTTTTATAGGGATTATTTTATATGAAATTACTTCACAGTATATATGATTAATTTACATATTTGTGTATATATAGACAATAAAATTAAATAAATGTATAATTAATGGCAAATAGTAAGATTTTTCAATAGCTATTTGCGATTATATTATGCTAATTTAAATATTATTTTTTAGCAGATAAAAATTTTAGGGGAAAAGGGGTAAATTATTATGCAGAATGAGGAGTTGCAAGTTAAAGAAAATATTAACATATCAACGGGAATTATAACATTTATTGATGATGACTTTTTAACAGTTCTTTCAGGTAATATGGGATTTTATAATATTATTGGATATAGTCAGGTTCAATTTAAAATATTGCAGCGAAATAGAATGATTAACTTAATGAATTTTGATGTAGGGGAAAATACTATAAACTTACTGAGAAGACAATTGAAAAATGGAACCAATGTTAAATTAGAATTTAAAATGGCTAAAAAGAGTGGTGAAATAGGGTGGTTTGTTTTAAGTGGATATTCCATAGAGAATAGAAATAATTATAATACCTTAGTATGCGAAATAGTTGATGTGACAGAAATTAAGCAATTAAATGATGCATATAATATTAAATCATCAGATTTGAACATTTTAACAAAGAGTATACCAGGGGGAATAGCTACAATTTGTTACGATGACAAATTCACTATTTTATATGCAAATGATGAGTATTATAAAATAGGCGGATATACAAAAGAAGAAGTGGAAACTATTTTTTTAAATCAAGGAATAAACTTTATTCATCCTGAAGATAGAATAAAACTATCACAAGCTATAGCAAATCAAGTATTAAATGGAAATGTAATAAATGTAGAATTTAGAATAGTAAAAAAGAATGGTGAAGTTGCATGGATTATGCTTAAAGCTAATCGGATTCCAGATAAAGGAGAGGCAGCAATTTTTCAATGTGTTTTTATAGATATTACAGAAAAGCAATATTATTATGAGGAATTAAAACAAGTAAAAAGGGAAATGGAATTAATTACTGAGAATATAAGTAGTGGAGTAGTTACCATTATGTTCGATGAAGGCTTTAGTATTTTATCTGCAAATGACAATTTTTATTTTATGACTGGATATACTAAAGAAGAGTATTATAGAAAATGTATAGACAAATTAATTTATCCTATACATCCACATGACAGGCCTAAATTTATAGAAGTAGTACATAAGCAAGTGGCAAGCAGAAAAAATCTAGATGCTGAATACAGATTTATAAAAAAAGATGGAAGTAATTGCTGGGTGATTTTTAAGGGGGAATATATTGGACAAGTGAACAATACACCCGTATATCAGTGCATTCTTATAGAAAATACAACTGCTAAAATTATAAGTGAAGAAACTAAAAGGGTTAAAAAAGAACTTAATAATGTAGCTAATACTATACCAGTTGGAATAGTAACTTTTGAAATTAGCAATAAAATAAGTACGGTATATGCTAACGAAAGTTATTTTTCCATGGCTGGGTATACAAAAGAAGAAGGCAGCATTTTGATTGAAGATTATCTTGAAACAATCCTGCATCCAGAAGATAAAGAAAGAGTAATAAATAAATTACTTTTACAAACAACAATTAAAAAAAGTATAAATATTGAAGCTAGAATAATAAAAAAGGATAGGAGTATTGCTTGGATACAGATAAGTGGAAATAGAATAGATATAAACGATAAATGTATTTATCAATGTGCATTTGTAGATATTACAGAGCACAAGATGGCAATTATAACAACAGAAATTGAAAGGGAGCATTATAGGATTATATCAGAGCAATCAAATGATGTTATATACAAATATGATATTCAAAATGATAATATGATTTATTCATCCAAGTATAAAGAAATTTATGATAGAAATCCAGTTGTTCACGGTTTCCTTAAAAATATTTCGTCACGTAATACGATATATCCAAACGATATGGAGAATTTTAGAAAATTAATTGAAGAAATCAATTCTGGAAAGAAACATTATTATAAAGAGATAAGAATTAAAGACAAATATGGAATGTACAATTGGTGTGCAGTTGAAGGTAGCAGTATTTTTGAGGATGGCCATGCAATTATGTCAGTAGGGAAAATATCCAATATACATGAACGAAAGAAAGAGAAAGAAGATTTGATTTGGAATTCACAACATGATGAATTAACGAAGCTTTTTAATAAAAATAAAATTCAAGCTTTAATTCAAAACATAATAAGAAATTCAAACAATGATGAACGTCATGCAATGCTAGTTATTGATGCAGATAATTTCAAAAACATAAACGATTATTTAGGATATGTTTTTGCAGATAACATTCTTGTGGAAGCGGCAGGTGCTATTACAAAATTAGTTGGTGATGCAGGGGTTGTAGGAAGATTTAGCGAAGATGAATTTATTATATTTTTAAAAAATGTAACTTCAAAAGATATGATAATTAAGGCAGCAGAATCTATTTGTAAATTATTTGAAAACATATATTGTGGTGAAGAGGATGAATGGAGTTTGTCAAGTAGTATTGGCATTGCGTTGTATCCAAAGGATGGAGGCAGTTACTATGAATTATTAAACAGTGCAGATAGAGCACTTCATAGTGTAAAAAGTAATGGAAAGAATAGTTATAAATTTTATGATCCAGAGAACGACTTTGAATATCATATAAAGAAAAACAATAGTAGAAAAACTAAAGAATTAAGTAAAAGTATAATAAGACAATCATTTAATACTGATTCATTGACAGCGAATATTTTTGAAATCTTATTTGAAACAAAGGATATAAAAAGTGCTATAAATTTAAGTCTTTCACTTATAGGTAAAAAGCTAAATTTAAGTGGAGTTAGTATTTTTGATGCTTCAAATGAAAATGAATTATATGAATTTGAATTTGAATGGTTTGATAAGGGAAGTATTTTAGGCAAAAATGAGTTAGTGGATAAGACTGCTAGGCAGTTTAATAATTATGGAAATTTTTTTAGAGAAGATGGTCTCTTTATTTGCAATGATATAGAAAATCCAGATGAGGATAATGAAATTATAGTAGAATATTTTAAAAATTCTAAAGTAAAAGCAATTATACAATATGCTTTTTATGATAATGGTGCATATAAAGGCTTTGTAAGTTTTTATGATTGCAGAAGAAAGCGTGTGTGGA
>JAEZKY010000121.1 GCA_023435985.1 Bacillota bacterium
TCATTTTGATCAGTATAATGCGCATAAAAAGTTGTTCTGTTTATATCTGCCTTTTCGCAAAGCTCTTTAATGGTTATTTTGAAAATGGGTTTTTGCTCCATTAGTTCCATAAGGGCATCTTGCAATGACATTTGTGTATATTTAGTTTTCCTGTTTTGTTTCATTTCTTTCATAAACATCCTCCTGTTTGCGGTATAAAATTTATAAATTTACATGCAAACCGACAAATGTGAGTCATTATGTTGCAAACACAACAAATTAAAAACATCTGCAGGTTGCGAAAACAACACTGTGATGTTATTATAATTTTATCAATCTAGATTGTCAAGGAAGGATAGGGCTCAGGAGGAGTTATCTTTATTTTTAGTTAACCTATACCGTGGTTCATTGTAAGAATATTTTTCTTCGTGTTGTTTGAGCGTGCATTTCGCATGCGTCAAAAATGAGGCGGCTTTAAAAAAGTAATAGTAGGGTATATGTAAGAACGGATTACAGAGCTTAATAAAATAAAAGATTTAATTTAATTAGTGGCAATTGCATTAAAAACTTAAGATTCTAAATGATTATTGAAAAGAGGGTGTGTTTGATGATTTTATACTTTTCAGCCACAGGTAACAGCAGATATGTTGCGGAGCGAATTGCAAAGGAGACAAATGATAAAACTGTTTCATTAAACCTATTGATAAAACAAAATAAAAAAGATGACCTTATTTCAGAAACGAAACCATTTGTATTTGTTTGCCCAACCTACTCGTGGAGGTTGCCGCGAGTAGTAGATGATTATATAAGAAGGACTGTCTTTAAGGGAAACAGTAAGGTGTATTTTGTTATGACCTGCGGAGATGAAACCGCAGATGCAATCCGATATGTGAAAAAGCTATGCCAATATAAAGGCTGGGATTTACATGGTTTTGCGGAAGTTAGAATGCCGGATAACTACATTGTTATGTTTCCAAGTATTGATAAGGCAAAGGCAAAAAAGATTATTGAGGAATCACAACCGTTAATCAATCGGATTTCAGAAGATATTTATAATGGATATAGTTTCTCTATTCTTGCTCAAAAAGGCATTATTGGGCAGTTGGAAAGCGGACTAGTGAACGACATATTTTATAAGTTTTTTGTACATGCTAAAGGATTTCATATAAATGAAGCAAAATGTGTTGGTTGCGGTAAATGTGCAGAGTTATGTCCGCTTAACAATATTTCCATAACTAGTGGAAAGCCTGTTTGGGGAGATCGCTGTACCCATTGTATGGCTTGTCTTCATAGATGCCCCACACAATGTATTGAATACAAGAAGAAAACACAGGGTAAGCAGAGATATTTTTTTGATAATAAATAGTCTTTTTTATTTCTTACAAGTGAAATTGTAGAGATAAGATTATTTTATATGACATCATATTTTGAAAAAGGAATATTTAAAAAATATGTCTTTAGTCAAATCTGCAAAAGTTAGTTTTAATACAGTAAAATCAGATATATATATTGAAGTATTATGTACAGATAATGTTATATATAGTATTAGTTAGTAGTGGATTTCAAAGGTCACGATTAGCGTTACAATTTAAACAACTAAAATCTGAAAATATACTTATCTTTTTTGTGATATTTAATTCTCTGTAATTTGCATAACAAATAATGTTCGGAAAATGTATGTTATACCTTATATTTACAAAATCTACAGATAACTAAAAGGAAGTGAATCCATTTAATAATAAATCCACTTCCTACTGCAACCTGCCAAGCTATAAAGTTTAGCGGTTATAGTATTTGGTAAACTTATAAAAAGTATACTAGGGAAAATAATACAAGTACTAAAATAATTAAATTAATTTAACATTATTATCAACCTAAATTAACGGATACACCTTCAAGAGGAAAAGTTATTAATTTTCCAGTATAGTCAATTGTGCAGTTCGTTCCATCAATAATATTTTTGTCATTAAATAAGTTTAATTCAAATTTGTAGAAATCATTAGCTAAATTATATGTATTTATAGGAACAGTTCCAGTCATTGCACCAATTTTTATTAAATCAAGGGCTTCAGGTATGCCGCCAAATCCAACGACATCTATATTTTTTTCTTTATCACCTAAGTTATAGCCATTTTCTTGTAGTGTTTTTACAGTATTTACAGCAGCACTATCTTCATCAGTAATTATTAAATCTATATTATTGCCAAATCTTAAGAAAAATTGATAAACATCTTCTTTAATTTGAGATGGGAGATAGTAATAAAATTTTTCTGCAATTCTTTTACTTTTAATATTGTTATTGTTTATTTGCAAAACAGAATATTTTATTCTAGTCGTAGATATTATATTATCAGGTGATCCTATGAAAATAATATAGTCGAGTATATTGTCTTTATTTTTGTCCATATTTTCTCTATTTTTATTCCATGCATCTACAATAATATTCCCCTGTAAAGTTCCCTCATCAGCCGGATTTGTTCTTGCTAAAAAAGCTCTTTCATAAGATTGAACAGCTTTTTCATCTCCGTTATACATTATAATTACTGGAATATTAAATGCTTTAATCATATCTATAGCATATTTAGTATGAGCTACATCAACCATATCTATTGCTATAATATCAGCTTTTTTGTTATTAACAATATCTATAAGCTGGGTGTCTTGAAGATTTTGACTCCCTTTCCCATCATAAAAAGTATATTGTACAGTTTTTGAATTTTCTTGTTCAACTTTTTTCATATCTTTAATAAGTAATTTTATAGAAGCTATATTATAATTACTAAACATGAGACTAACTCTAATGGGATTAGTTGTATTTACTGTTTGAATGGAATAAAAATTAGTAATATATATTTGAAATATACTGGGTGTTAAAATTGAAAGTGTAATAATTATAGCGACTATTTTTTTTAGTAGTTTCATTTTATACTCCTAATATAATTATAAAAAATCATTTATTCATAGTATTGGTAAGTTTATAAAAAATATGTTATACGAATCCAAATATTTTAGGAACATCTATAACCATATGGGTATTTTTGGCAGTAAGATTTAGAATTATAGTTTTAATAATGTTTTATTGAGAATAATTTTCAAATAAGTATACATGTCCAATATAATAAGTTATAATATATATTAATTTAATATAGATTTTGTTTAAAACCAAATATAAGTTTGTTAGGTTATGATTTTAAGATAAGGGTCTAAATAATTAATTTTAAGAAAGGAATGAATATGTATATGATAAAATTAGTATTAATAAGACACGGAGAAAGCATTTGGAATTTAGAAAATAAATTTACTGGATGGACTGATGTAGATTTATCAGAAAATGGGCTTAAGGAAGCAAGATTGGCAGGAAAAATACTTAAGAAGAATGGATTCATTTTTGACATAGCGTACACTTCTGTTTTAAAAAGAGCAATAAGAACATTGGGTATAGTATTACATGAGATGGATTTAATGTGGATACCTGTATATAAATCTTGGAAACTTAATGAAAGACATTATGGAGCGCTTCAAGGACTTAACAAAGCAGAAACGGCAGAAAAATATGGAGAAGAACAAGTTCATAAGTGGAGAAGATTTGTAAATGTAAAACCACCAGAGCTAACAAAAGATGATCCAAGATATGCAGGCCATGATTTAAAATATAAAGATTTAAAAGAGAGTGAAATTCCATTAACAGAAAATTTAGCAGATACAGAAAAAAGGGTTTTAGAAGAATGGAATGAAAATATAGCTCCTAAATTGAAAGAAGGTAAAAAAATTATAATATCAGCTCATGGAAATACTTTAAGAGCATTAGTAAAATATTTAGATAATATTTCTAGTGACGGAATAGCAAGTTTAAATATACCTACAGGAACACCTCTAGTATATGAATTAGATGAAGATTTAAAACCTATAACTAGTTATTATTTATCATTAGAAGGAAAAGTACCTGAAAACATAATAGCTAAGCATATTTAGTTTGAGATAAAATAGCAGCAGATGGGATAGCATAGTTAAGTGTAAAATAAATATAATAAACAATTGATACTATAATACTACAAAATAAAGATGCACAATTTGTATGAAATGCAATAAAGCCTATCCTTATAAAGACCACATGAGGATAGGTTTCTATTTTTACTTAAGTGAGGCATTACTCATGCTAAACGCATCATTATGTTGTAATATGGATTTAATAATATTTAAACCTCTTTTAAGCTCAGCTAAATTTTTTGGAGCAGTTATTGAAATACGAACAGCAGCAGGGACAGAAGCATTCCCAATAGCAAAACGCTCAGCACAGTAAACTTGTACACCAGCATTTTTTACACACGTCTCAAAGATTTTGCCATTCCAGCCTTTTGGCAGCATTAGCCATCGAAAATTGCAATATTTATCCCCAAGAATATCAAGGTCATTAAGAATAGCATCAGTTAGATTACTTCTTTCAATTATCATATTTTTACGTTCTCTTACTATTTTGTCTCCAATAGGAGAGTTTATAAGTTGATGAATAATTTCAGCATTTAAAGGTGATATCATCATATTAATATTATAAAGAGCTGATTCTAAAGTTTTCTTATAAATATGTGGTGTAGCTATAAAAGAAACGCGAAGCCCGGCACATAATGCTTTTGATATACTTGAAATATAAATTGTCTGCTGTGGAGCTAAGGCAGCGATTTGAGAGATATTATTCTCACTTAACATACTGTTTATACCGTCTTCTATTATGATTAAATTAAATTCTTTTGCGACTTCAGCAATCTCCTTTCTTGTTTTAAGAGACATTGTATGAGTAGTTGGATTTTGATGATCAGGAATTAGATAGATCCCTTTTAATTCATTATTTCTACAATAATTTTTCAAAGCTATAGGTGACATCTCATTCATTTCCTGAATAATTGGAACCAATTGAATTCCGAGCATTTTGGCCAAAGTTTTTACTCCAGAATAAATTAATGGATCAGTACCAATGCGATCTCCAGATTGAAAAAGAGACGACAATATAGCACATAAAGCATTTTGTCCGCCGGAAGCAAGGAGAATCTCTTTTTCGCTTATATTTAAGCCTAACTTTTTTAACCATTTTACTCCAGATGACCTTTGGGCAAGGGTACCACAGGGGGAAGAATATTCTAAAAATTTATCAGAGTTTGGCTTACGCAACATATTTTCAATGAATTTAATCACATATTTATTTTGTGCATATGGGGGATATGTAGCACCCATTTCAATTAAATTTGTGGCATTTTTTGGATTTAAAAGAGTGCTATTAACATTAACATCAGATGAAATATAAGTACCTTTTCCTATTTCTCCACTTATTAAACCTTTCTGTTCGCATAATTTAAAAGTTCTAGAGATGGTACTTAAATTGACATCTAAAAAATCAGCAAGTTCTCTTTGTGGTGGCAGTTTATCTCCAGGCTTCAAAACTCCATTCTTTATGTCTTCTTCTAATAAAGCTGATAACACCTTGTATAAGGGACCAGTTTTATTCGTTATATTTGGTTTCCAAGTCATTGGATAATTATCAAAGGAATTGACAGGCATATGTGTGCTCCTTCCAAATTTAAGATTAAATTGTTTTGCATACAATTATAATATTGTATGCAAATATATGCAATGTTATAATTGGGAAAAACAAACAATGTTCTGTTTGAGGGCGTATAATGTTCTAAATTTAATTATGATAAATTATATGATTATTTTGAAAATATTTTAGAACTTCGTAAAATAGATAATCCAAGCCTTGGCGTATTTGGATTCATTTTTACAGAAACTAGTAAGGAAAATGCAAAGGAATTAGATTATATTCTATCATCAGACTTATATGAATTTTGTAATCAATGATTTAGAAAGTTTTAGTATAAATATAAGATGAAAAATGTAAATATATTAAGGGGAGAGTGATAAAAGTGAAGACAATTGGATTAATAGGTGGAATGAGTTTTGAATCAACCTTAGATTATTATAGAATTATAAATGAAACAATGAGATTAAAACTTGGAAAACTGCATTCAGCAAAATGTATTTTGTATTCAGTTGATTTTGAAAAGATAGAAGTATTGCAGCATGAAAATAAGTGGGACGAGCTTACTTGTATTATGATTGATATTGCTAAGAAACTTAAAAATTCCGGGGCGGATTTTATTGTAATATGCACAAACACAATGCATAAAATGGCAAAGGATATTGAGGAAAAAGCCCAAATAAAAGTTTTGCATATTGCTGAAGCAACTGGTAAAGAGATAATTAAAAGTAAAATTAAAAAGGTAGGATTACTAGGTACCAGTTTTACTATGGAGCAAGATTTTTATAAAAAAGTGTTAAAGGATAATTTTAATATTGATGTAATTATTCCTAGTAGAGAAGAAAGAGAAATAATTCATAAGATTATATATGATGAATTATGCAAAGGAATTATAAATGAAGAATCTAAAGATCGCTACATAAAAATAATAAATAGTTTAGCTTCAAATGGAGCTGAAGGGATAGTTCTTGGATGTACAGAAATTCCATTATTAATAAAGCAGGAAGATATAGATATACCACTTTTTGATACGACTACAATACACTCTATTTCTGCTGCTGAATTTGCTTTAACTAATTAAAATTTTGTGTTCATAATATATAAAATGGAGGGATAACATTATGTTTTCAGATTGTAGAAGTAAAAAAGTAGTATTAGTTTCACATTGTATTTTAAATCAAAACTCAATTTCAGATGGGACAGCTGATTACCCAGCAACAAATGAAAGTGTTTTAAAATTGCTTATCCAGTCAAAAGTTGGAATAATACAAATGCCTTGTCCTGAAACACTATGTTTAGGCTTAGACAGAGGTGATATTCATGGGGCAGAAAGAGATGTTGTTGTAGAAAATACGAGAATAAGAGACAGCATGAATAAATTAAGTGCTGCTGAAATACTAAATAAACTTGTAAATCAAGTTGTATTTCAGATAAACGAATATATTAAAAATGGATTTTCTGTAGCAGGAGTTATAGGAATCAATCGTTCACCAAGCTGTGGTGTTAATACAACTTCAAAAAATAATAGGGAAGTTGATGGTGAAGGTGTTTTCATTGAGAGACTAAGAAATAAGTTAAAAGAAAAAGGTATTGATATTAAAATGATTGGAATAAAGGCATTAGAGACAGAAGAAGCATTACTATCAATAAAAGAATTGCTAAACAACTAATTAATTATTTAGCAGTCTTTGTATTGAATTTGCTTAAGGCATAATCAAAAAAATAACAAGTCCATCTGTCACACCTATTTTTCATAATGCTATGTCAGCAAATTATACTAATAGCCCGCTATGAGTACAATTTACTTCCTCGCCTGATGAAAAATAATCGTAACATTTTGGACATGTTATTTTATTTCATATGCCTAATTATCGCTCTTCCATAATTGATATTTCAGCATTTTTACTTTGGCTAATTGTAAGTTTAATATTACCATTTGCATTATTTCCAACAAGCTTAAGTACATATTTCCCATTTGATAATTTTAGAGTTTTGCTTCCGTGGTCTGTACCAACTAATATGTTTTCTACTTCTTTATTAGGATTAACCAAAACTACTTTAAAATCACCACTATTAACATTTGAGTCATAGTCTAATGTAATTTCACCATCATCTTTTGAATTTATATTCCAAATTGCATCCACACCTAAAAAACCACTATATTTTAAAGATAAATTGCGATCAGAATCTTTAGTAGTATCTGCTGTTGTATATATATGATTCTCATTTGTTTGCGCTATTTTATCATTATCGTTATATATATCACTATAGACAGAATTTCTATTATAGTTCATATTGCAGCCGCTTATAAAGCTTATTAAAATTATTAAAATCAGGCCTAAAGATTTATTTTTTATATTCACGCTTATTCCTCCTTATGGAATAAAATTTATTTTTAGTAGAGATATTCTATTTTGTACAAATAAGATATTTTTTACTCAGAATTATATAAAAAAGGTAGGTAATATTTTAATTTCGTATGCTAAAAGAGAAAATGAAATAATGATATTTTCTTTATAGTTCAGCGGTGACATTTAGTGAAACGTTATTTAACAAAATGTACATCAGGATAAAAATTGTAACTTATAATTGTCAAAAATGATTGACAAATAAATGCGCTGTAACTATAATGGTTACAAGAAGGTGATATTTATGATGCAGATTAGCAGTAGATTTACTGTAGCAATCCATATTCTTACTGCCTTAGAAATTAGCAACGAGGTTTGTACATCTGAAGTGATTGCAGGTAGCATACAGAATAATCCAGTTGTTGTAAGGCGTATTATTGGTATGTTGAAAAAAGCCGAGCTGGTTGATGTCAATAGCGGAGGTGGCGGTGCCTATCTTCTAAAGCCAGTTGAAGAGATTACGCTTTTTGATGTATATAAAGCGGTTGATGTAGTTGAAGAGGAAAAGCTCTTTCAGATACATGAAAATACGAATCAGGAATGTATTATAGGTGCAAATATTCAAGATGTATTAATGTTAATGTTACCTAAAGCTCAATCGGCGATGGAAGAGGTATTGCGAAGTTATACAATGGCAGATATTGTTACACGTATATTAGAAAAAAAGTTGAATTGAAAAATTCAATTTTTTTTAGAATTGATGTAACTGGAACTGTTACAATTACATAGGCGTAATTGTTGCGTTGACACGAGATGTTCAAGCCAAAATAAATTAAATTCGTGCATATGCAAATAAGTAGAAGCCTTGTTGGATTGTTACAGCTAAACTTATCTAGATAGCAAATCAGCAGATTAAAATAAAAAAACCAAATAAATGTAATAGAAAGGAAGAATAAAATGAAAACATTATTTGATAAAACAATCATCAAGAATATGGAGCTTAAAAATCGCTTCATCCGTTCAGCGACACAGGAACTTATGGCAGAAGAGGATGGCCACTTAAATGACAGGCTGCATGAACTATATGAAAATCTTGCTAAGGGAGGTGTTGGTTTAATTATCACAAGTGGTGCTTATATTACAGCAGATTCTAAATCCATGCCTGGACAAATTGGTTTTTACAACGATAATTTTACAGAGGAATACCGAAAACTTACAGATACAATTCATGGCCATGAAAGTAAAGTATTGCTTCAGGTCAACTATGCTACTAAAAACGGTCAAAATCTAAAACCAGATGATGTTTCTTTGGAAGATATAGAAGCAATCATTTCTGCATTTGGAGATACAGCAGCTAGAGCTGAGAAAGCTGGTTTCGACGGAGTAGAGATTCACGCTGCACATGGATTCCTTCTGAGCCAATTTTTGAGTAGCAGAACAAATATGAGAACCGATCAATATGGAGGAACTCTTGAAAATAATGCAAGGATAATTATTGAAATATATAATGCCATAAGAAATAAAACAAGTAAAGATTTCGTTGTGTTTTTAAAAGTTAACAGTTTCGATGAAATTGATAGCGAAAAAGCTTTTGAGAGTTGCCAATATATCTGTAGTCAACTTTCTGATTCTGGAATCGATGGGATAGAAATAAGTGGGGAGGGTGAAGTCTCAGATTATAAGGAATCTGTATACAGGGATTCTGCAGCTAAAATTTCTGCATTAAATAATAATATCCCGATAATTTTGGTGTGCAAAAACAGAACACCTGACACTATGGTGCAGATACTAAATACAACAGGGATAGAATATTTTGCTTTATCAAGACCACTAATTCGCCAGCCAGATTTAGTAAATCTTTGGATGAAGGATTTAAATGAAGCACCAAAATGTATATCATGTTCAAAATGTATGCAACCAAATGGAACATCATGCATTTTTAACAAAGATTGATTTTTTTAATACACTTTATTAAAGAAAATAAATGTTTATGACTTAATTGCTATGATAGCTGCAATTATCAGTATATAGAGTAAATAATTAAGTGAAATTTAAGGAGAGATAAAAAATGGATTTTTTAGAATTAGCAAAAAAAAGATATTCAGCTCGTAAGTATGACGGAAAAAAGGTTGATGAGGATAAGTTAGAGAAAATATTAGAAGCTGCAAGAGTTGCGCCTTCAGGAAGTAACAAACAACCTGTGAAATTACTTGTATTAAAAGATGCAGAGGGATTAGAGAAAGTTTCAAAGGCAGCACGAATCTATGGTGCACCACTTGTTATAGTTGCATGCGGTGACCATAATATTGCTGGAGTGATATCTTTTAACAACAAAAGTGTAGTTGATATTGATACCAGCATTGCAACAGATCATATGATGATGGAAGCAACTTCTCTTGGATTAGATAGTGTTTGGATTTGTAGTTTTGATCCAGCAGTTATTACAAGTGAATTTGATTTACCTGATAATATTGAGCCAATTAATATTTTGGCAATAGGTTATGCGGTGGGAGAACCAGCTTCTCCAAATCGTCATGATAAAACCCGCAAATCTTTAGATGATCTTCTGTTATAATTTGAATGACATACATTAATGTTTTTATTTACAAAAAGACTGTTTAAAATATATTTCTAAATTCTAACCTCAGAAAGAGTCAGTGTAATGCAAAGGAGTTTTACTCCTGATATTACATCGACTCTTTCTTAAGTTTAGTTACTGGATTAAAGGCTGCATCTTAAATCCAATGAATAATAACAAGTATAAGAAATAAGTAATTATTTTTATTATTGCAATAAAAAATAGAGTGTTTAAAACATAACTTAGTATTGTGAAAAGAAGTAATTGATTTTATAGATTGCTAAAAATGGCTATAGAGGGTAATTAATAAAATGAACAGTTTGATGAGAATTGTAGTTGGAGAACATGAGTTTAATTCAAATTCGAGTAAAACCTATAAATGGATAGAAGATTTTCTGTGGAAAGAAGGGTTTCCAGGACTCACTATTAGGAGGGGAGAATTAAGTCTTGATTATAAAAGCATAATGCATTCAATTGCACTTGAAGATATAGAATTTAATGATCTAGCAATTATAATAGAGACGGTTGCTGACAATAAAAAAATAGAAAAAGCTAGACAGGACCTCATAAAATATATACCACATGGACAAGTAACCATTATTAGAGGTATGGAGGAAAAATGTATGAATACCAATAAGTATTGTGTAGTTAAAATTTACACAAAAGAAGATAATTCATGGTTTAAAAATGAAGAGTATGAAAAGGTTTTAAAATTTCTTCAGAAAAAGAAAGTTATCTGGGCTACGGTAACTAAAGGACTTGTTGGATATGGTAAAGATAGAGTTATTCATAAACAAAAATTATTTTCTTTTAGTGAAAAGATGCCGGTTGTAATAGAATGCGTTGTACCATGTGAATATTTAAATGATTTGCTTAGTGAACTCAAAAATATGGTTGAAGAGGGGGCTGTATTTGCTACACCTATAGATTTAATAATGAATAAATAGTAGTAGCAATATTGATTGAAGGTATATTACATTGGTATATCGGGATTATGATTATTATAATGGAGGATGTGATTGGATAAATGAATATAGTAAAAAATAAGGATAGTAATTAATAGTCCTGATAATAAAATTAGGCTATAGAATGCCAAAATATAAAATAGCAACTCATTATTAAGGATTAGTCTAGATCTTGTGCTACTATCTAGCGTAGCATATAGCTTTAGATTGAAAGTAACATAATATGTGAATGCATTAATGAATTGCACATGCATAAGTAGCTTTAGTATCCATCAGGATTAAATGAACTGTGATTAAGTCTAAATGTTTTTGAATTGTATATTGAACTTCAACACTGTTAAATAAATTGGTGTTTATTAAAAATACCTTATCCTTTTTGGATAAAGAGTTATTATTATTTTAGTTCAATAAAGTTTATTAAAGTGCAACAAAGTATAACAAAATGCAATAAAATACTTGACGTGGGTAAAAAGAATTATTATAATTTGACCATAGACTAATTTTGAAAGGGTAGATCTTTTTATGGAGAATCAATTTTATACAATAGATAAAGTAGCAGAAATATTAGGTATGCATCACAAAACTATAAGAAAGTTTATAACAGAAGGAAAGCTTGCTGCAAGTAAAGTAGGAAAGCAATGGAGAATTTCAGGTCATGATTTAAGTCTTTTTATGGAAAAGAATAATGTTAATATAAATGATAAAAATATTAAAGAAGAATCAAGTATTGATTTTCTTACTAATGGAGAAGTTAAAGAAACTGAAAAGCAAAAAATAAATGTATCTACTGTTGCAGATATAAATGATGTAGATAAAGAAGAATATTTTAGAATATCAAATACTCTTATAGCAGTAATGAATTGTAAAGATCCTAAAATGGGCAAATCAACAATTAATATGAAATATGATGAAAAAGAAAACAGGCTAAGGGTTTTATTATGGGGGAATGTAAGCTTCATTGAAGAAATGCTAACCTCCATTTCTATGCTTGTGGAACAAAGAGATTTATAAGGAGAGTGAATGTTTTGAATTATAGAGTAGTAAATAAAGATAATATAAAATATATTGAATTTGCTTCTGAAGCATGGAAACTTTCTTCAGAGCAAGATGTGGTGGATTGTATATCTATTTGTATGGAAAATGACATTTTTACAATTATGCTTCCTTCAAATGTCTTATCAGAAGATTTTTTTAATCTTAAGACAAGACTTGCAGGTATGGCATTACAAAAGTTTATAAACTATCATGTAAAAGTTGCAGTTATTATAGAAGATGAAGAAAAACTTAATGATAGATTTAAAGAAATGATCATGGAATCTAACAAAGGAAATCATTTTAGAACCTTTAAGAATATTGAAGAGGCAGAAATTTGGATTTATAAATTATGATATTAGGAGCAATAGAGATGAAAACAAATAGTGTATTTAAAACAGAAGAAGGAAAGAATGAGGTTATAAAATTTTATGATGAATTCCTTAAAAAATTGGCACTATCATATGAAAAATTTTATGTGGATACAAAGTATGGAAAGACCTTTATTATAGCTAGCGGTGAAAAAAGTAATCCGCCTCTTATATTATTACATGGAAGCGGTATGAATTCTGTAATGTGGCTAAGAGATATAAAGAAGTATTCCAAAACTTATAGAGTGTATACTGTAGATATGTTAGGTGAGCCAGGGAAAAGTGATGAAAACCGTCCTTCATTAAGTGATTCTTCTTATGCAGAATGGCTTAAGGAGGTTTTTGAAAATTTATCAGTGGAAAGAGCAAATGTTATAGGAATTTCCTTAGGAGCATGGCTTGCAATAAAGTTTTCGGTAAATTATCCAGAAATGGTAGCTAAACTTGTATTGCTTTGTCCAGCTGGGGTAGGACCACAAAAGATATCTTTTATTTTTAAAGCTATGTTTTATGGGATTTTAGGCGAAAAAGGTATAAATAAGTTATATTACAAAGTTAATGGTAATCAGCCTATACCAGAAGAAATGTTAAAATATCAAAAGCTTATAGGAAAGAACTTCAAATATAGGAGAGAAATCATTCCTATATTTTCTGATGATGAATTAAAGCTGTTAACTATGCCAATAGTGTTATTTGTAGGAGCAAAGGATATAATGTTACATTCAGACAAGACTGCAAGGCGTTTAGGTAATTTACTTCCACATGCACAAATAAATATTTTACCTAAGGCTGGACATTCAAATGTTAATAATGTAGATAAGATAATAGAATGGATGAACTTACAATAATATAATTCAATATTAAAGGCAATGCTTTTAGAAGAAGATATTTTAATAATAGGAGGTATTAACTATGGCAGATATTAAATTTGAAATAGAAAAAGAGCTAGGAAGAGTTTCGGAATCATCAAAAGGATGGACTAAAGAACTAAATTTAATAAGCTGGAATGGGAAGGAAGCAAAGTATGATTTACGTGATTGGGCACCTGGACATGAGAAGATGGGTAAAGGCGTTACTTTAAGTGTTGATGAACTTAAGGCTTTGAAAGAATTATTAAATAGTATGGATATTTGAGATACTTTTTAGCTTATGCGTTGAAGAGTGAGTGGCTATTTTCTATCGAATTATTGACAATAATATATTTAAGTACTAATATTCTTCTATATGTATATATCATACTTTGTTATAAAGGAGGATTTAGTATGCGTCAATGTATGGATATTCCTAAGATACAAACTAGAATTAAAAAAATTGAAGGTCAACTTAGAGCTATTTCAGAAATGGTAGATAAAGATGTTCCTTGTGAAGAAATTTTAATACAAATTAATGCAGCTAAAAGTGCATTACATAAAGTTGGTCAAGTAGTACTAGAGGGGCATCTTCAACACTGTGTCCGTGAAGGAATAGAACATGGTGATGCTGATAAGACAATTGCTGATTTTGCCAAAGCAGTAGAACATTTTTCGAGGATGTCATAATAATATTTAAAAATGTAATAATTTTTTAATAGAAGGCAGTCAATAATTTGGCTGCCTTTTTGTTGAAAAAATTTATAAGTAATTATGAAAATCATTCTTGACAAAAGACTTTTTCATAACTATCATATACCTATACCCCTATGGGTATAGAAAAGGAGATGGTGTGGAATGTCTAAAATAAGTGAATTCATAAAGGA
>JAEZKY010000248.1 GCA_023435985.1 Bacillota bacterium
AATTATGATAGCAGGCTTTTTACTATCGAAGAACTGATGTATTTATGGAGTGGTGAAAAGAGCTTTGGAATCAAAGAAAATTTAAAGGAAGAAAATTTAGAGATTGATAATTCATTAGAATTTGGGAAAAATAATGAGTTTCAAAATTTTAAACAGATAATTATAAGTAGCATATATTTTGAAAATGATTTAAAAAGATTGTTTTTATTTAAAGCATGTACAGAGGATGAAGTAAAGAAAGCCTTAGAACCTAAAGAACTTACTATGCAGGATTTGATAAATATTATAGAAGAAAAATTTAAAGGCTTCGAATATAAAAAAATCAGCATATTAGAAGAAAAAAGAGAAATTATATTAAATTTTGATTTTCCACAAGGAATTAAAGCTTCTATTAACGAAATTATGAAAGAATTTTATAATGAAACTAGCTGGAATATAAAATTAAATGAAAAAATTAATAATAATGCAGCCGATTTATTAATAAAGAAGTTGATTGATCCTAAAAAAATTAAAAAAATATCTTTCTATCCAGAAAAGTTTGTGGTTCAGGTATTTTTAAATGAAAAGTATATTGGAGATAACAAGGAAAGAGAAATATTTAAAGAAAAGACAGGCTGGGAGCTTTTTCTTATTGATGAGGAAACTTCTTTAAACAGTAACATAGAAGTAGATAAGTTGTTTTTTGAGGTAAAAGATGCTAAGGAAGTGGAACAAAATATAGCTTTAAGCATCATTGATAAAGCATTTGAGAGAGAAGAAGTAAAACCTTATAAAAAAAGCATAAAAAATAATGGAAATAAAAAGTATATTGAACTTGTATTTATATCGCCTAAAATCGGACAAAAATTTGAAGAGAAATTAGGACACATTTCTAAGGAAACAGGCTGGAGTATTGCAATCTCTGATAAAGTAAATCAAAATGAATTATTTAATATTGCAAAACTCTTATGCGAAAAAAACAATATTATTCTAAAGAAAAATCCATCATATAATCCAGGGAAAATGACTGTTGTATTAAATATTATAAGTGGTGAAGAGGGATTTGAAAATGTTAAGTATGAGTTTGAAAAGACTACAGGTTGCCTGCTTTTAATGCAAAATTAGGAGGATGAAATTCATAATTGATGATGTAAATAAAGTAAGTAGAATTAGATCAGCTATATTTTGTACAGCTGGTCTAATTTATTTATACGAGTTAGCTTATTAACGTTTATAGAATAGCTTTATAGAAATTAGATTATTAATGCAGAGATTTATAATAAATATAAATAATTATAGTAATTTATATTTATTATAAATAATAATTAATTATAGTCATTCTTATCATTTCATCATTAAAATTTGCGTAAGAATGAGGTTTTGAAGAATCAAATACTATTGAATCACCTGGGGTTAAAACATAATTGATATTATCGATGTTTAGAGATAAATTTCCATTATAAACAACTATATATTCTTGTGTCTTTTCTCCGTGAGAGTTTGATTCATACTTACTATTACCATCTAATTCTACACTGAATAATTCAAAGTTCCTATCTGTAGTGCATTTAAAGTAACAATAAACTCTATAATTTTTATCAAGTGATTCAAATTCAATAGACTCTTCTTTTGTAATTAAAAGGTCAGTTTTTATTGGCTCATCAATAAGCGTTGTGTATGGAATTTTTAGTCCGCTTGCAATTTTCCATATGGTATTTATAGTTGGATTGGATTCACCACGTTCAATTTGTCCAAGCATTACTTTACTGACACCACATATTTCAGAAAGTTTGCCTAAGCTTAATTGTCTTTCACTTCTTAATCTTTTTAAATTTCCAGCAATGATATTATTTAAATTCATATTTTCACTCCTTGACAAGCATAATGTGCAAAAGTATTATATAAATTATAACGTACGATTTATATAATATATAGTACAATTTTAGCAATAAATAATCAAGGGGGCATTTTATGGAAGTGGACAAAGTACAAGATAATTCTTTAAAAATGAAGAAGAAAGATAATACTTATTATTTTATTCAAGGGGTTAAGGACTGTATACCAACTCTTTTGGGCTATCTAAGTATAGGAATTACTTGTGGTATTTTATCTAAATCTTGTGGATTAACACTATGGCAGGCAATGGGAATGAGTGCCTTTGTATATGGAGGCTCATCTCAGTTTATAGCTTCAAGCATGATTTTATCAGCAGTATCAGTACCAAGTATAGTATTTACAATTTTTCTTGTTAATTTTAGGCATCTATTTTTAAGTGCATCAATTGCACCGTATTTTAAAAAAAATTCGATTTTAAAGAATCTTTTTATTGGTGCACTTTTAACAGATGAAACTTTTGCAGTTGCATCTACTGAAGGATTTAAGAATAAAAAAATCAATAATTTCTGGATGGTTGGTTTAAATATTATTGCATATATAAACTGGGTTGTAGCTACTAGTATAGGAGTCCTTATAGGTAGTGTTATTCCAGACTATAAGGTTTTTGGCTTGGATTTTGCACTTACAGCCATGTTTATAGGACTATTAATTTCTGCTATAAAAGGAAATTTAAAAGTAAAAAAAGCAATTGTAATAATTATAACATCAGTTATAGTATTAATTGTTAGCACGCAGGTTGTATCTACAAGTTTAGGCGTTATATTATCAGCAATTATAGGAGCATTAGTTGGGGTGGTGATTAAGAAATGAATACTTATGTATGGAGTGTTATAATTGGAGGATGCGTTGTAACTGTACTTCCAAGAGTTCTACCGATAACTATACTATCAAAAATGAAGTTAAATAAGAGAATTGAAGAGTTTTTAACATATATTCCAATATCAATATTGACTGCTTTAATAGCGGTAGAGCTATTTACAGTTGATAATAAATTTACGATTAAAGAGCATTCTCTTGAGATTTTAGCAGCATTACCTGTTATATTAGTTGCAATTAAGAAAAATAATTTACTTTTAACTGTGATTGTCGGGGTAGTTTCAATTGCAGTTTTGAGGTTTATCATATAAGTTTATTATAATTGAGGCATAAGTTATTTTATAGTTGTCATGATTTATGTGTAAAATTAAGGATCAAATTATATAAAGCTATTGACTTTAGTATAAGAAGATAGTTTATAATTAGATTGTAAGATGAATATATTTCTGGCGAGGATGTCATAATTAGTTGACTTCCTCGCTATTTATTTTTTATAAAGAAAAATTAAAGAATCAAGCGTTAAAAAATTAATTATATATAATTATGAATTAAATCATGAGAAATTCCATGAATTTATATTAGATATTATTGTTAGCATTTAGAATTAAGTTTAAATATTTATTTTCATGCGCCTAAAAGAAAGAAGGGGATAAGGGTGAGCAAAATTAGAGTAATGGCAAAAACAAAAATATGTTTGAAAAATACCATAGTATTTTCTGCTTTGATTAGCACCTTTGCACAAATATACATATATCCCTTTAATAGCAGATTTGTTTTAGGCATTGGTGTAATTGTAATTGGGCTTGTATTTTCTACTGTTGAAAATATATATCCACTAGGAGTAGGAGTGATAGCAGGAGTGTTGACAGCGTTTATGAGAAGTATTGGATCTTCAATATACTCCTATAGCTATTCAACAGAAGTAATAATGCAATTTATTCCGGCAGCCATTTTTTATATTTCTTATGGAATTTTAGATACATTATTTCCATTATATAAAAAGAATAAATCTATACCATGTTTATATTTAGCTTTAGTGTGCTTCGATGTAATTGGGAATTTCATGGAGATAATTATTAGAAATATGATTTCATTAGAAACTATTAAGATTATAATAATAACAGCGCTTATACGTGCATCGGTTCAATGTCTTGCTTTCTTAATATATAACTATCAAAAATTATATATTAAGAAATCAGAACATCAAAAACGTTATGCAGAATTAAACTTAATGGTTTCAAGGATATATGCTGAAACATTCTATTTGCAGAAGTCTACTAATGATTTAAATAATGTAATGAAGGAAGCTTATAACCTATACGAAATAACCAAAGGCACATCTGAATTTTCAACTAAAGCATTAAAGGTAGCGCAAAATGCTCATGAAATTCGCAAAAACAATGATCGTGTACTTAGAGGGATTAATCAATTAGTAGAAAATGTTGAGAAAACGGAATTTATGTCTATTTCGGAAATTTTCTCAATAATATCGGATAATACAAAACGGCAGATAGAAAGTATTAATAGCAGTATTTACATTGAATTTAAACTTGAAAAAGATCATCATACTAAGAGATATTATGATATATTTGCTATTTTAAATAATTTAATTATTAATGCAATTGAAGCGTGTGAAGATAATAATGTAATTAAAGTAACTGGGGAAATATTAGAAAAAGATTTACTGCTTATGGTTTCAGATGATGGATCAGGTATTGAAAAAGAAGTATTACCCTATATATTTAATGTTGGTTTTTCTACTAAATTTAATAAGGATACTGGAGCTATGTCTACAGGGATAGGACTATGTCACGTAAAGAATCTTATAGAAGATTTGAAAGGAACTGTAGATGTAAAAAGTAACATTAATAGAGGAACAACATTCATAATTAAAATACCAACTTGTAATTTGTAATTATAGATAACCAAGTTATAGACAAGCTATAAAAATGTGTTTAGGAATATAATATGGGGAAATTTTTAATAATCAGGGGGCTGTTTTATGGAAACAACATTTATAATTATTGATGATGATATAGCAATATGCAAAATTTTAGAGCAGACAATTATAAAAAATCAATTAGGAAGAGTGCTATCAATATTGACCACAGGTAAAGATGCAAAAGATATTGTTTTAAAGTTAAATCCTGATATTTTACTGATTGATTTGCTTTTACCAGAGGTGGATGGTATTGAAATTGTAAGAAATACTGTTAACAATGGTTATAAAGGTAAGATTATAATGTTATCTCAGGTTGAAGAGGGGGAAATGATTTCAAATGCGTATAAAAGTGGAATACTTTTCTATCTAAATAAACCAATTAATATGATTGAAACTATAAGTGTAATAAATAATGTAAAAAAACAAGTTGAATTAGAGAAATCTATTTCTATGATAAAAAGTGTAGTTTTTCCAGAGAGGACTTTTTCAAATAAGGAAATAAAAAAAGGATTTGAATATTCTTCAGAAGAAAAACTGATTAATATATTTTCGGATATAAATATTATAGGAGCAGCTGGAGTAGATGAGTTAAAGCTTGTAATATTGCATATAATATATAAAAAGAAGTTAAAGCCTTCAAAGCCATATCAACTTAAAGAAATATATATGGAAGTTGCAAGAGAATTATATGGTGATGCATTAGCGGCAATTAATTGTAAAGCAATGGAACAACGTATTAGGAGAACTATTACTAAAGCAATGACTTCAGTAGCAAGTTTAGGAGCAGATGATATAAATAATAGTATATACAAGGAATATGCAGCTTCTCTTTTTGAAATTAAACAGGTTAAACAGGAAATGAAGCATATAAAGCATCCATCCTTTGGCCAGGGAAAAATAAATACGAAAAAGTTTATTGAAGGTATATTAGTTAAAATGCTAAATTAAAACATACATAAACTACAAAAAACTACAGAAAACACAAAATATGAAAATTCGTTGACTGTAATAAGCTTTAACTATATAATTTTACTCAAGATTTAGAATAAGCGACGGAGCTTTGGTATAACTACCAAAGCTCTTTTTATATATATAAAAGCTTATGCAGTAGTAATTAGTGAATGGGGATAAAATTATGGATAAAAACAGCGGTGAAGTGGAGTCAATAAGTTTAAATACAGCTCAGCTTTTGGTCAAGTGTTTAGAGGAGGAAGGGGTGAAATAAATGATTAAATTAGAGAACCTAGTTAAGAACTTTGGAGAGGTTCATGTTCTAAAGGATGTAAATCTAACAGTTAATGAAGGGGAAAAGTTGGTTGTTATAGGACCAAGCGGATCAGGTAAGTCGACTCTTATAAGATGCATGAATTACTTGGAAGAACCTACTTCAGGAAAAGTAACCATAGATGAATATGACTTAAGTTTAAAGAAGAATTTGGCTAAGGTAAGACAGTCTACAGCAATGGTTTTTCAACAGTTTAATTTATATCCACATATGACGGTGCTTGAAAATCTCACATTAGCACCGATAAAGCTTCAAAATATCAGTAAAAAAGATGCAGAAGAATCAGGAATGAAATATTTAGAAAGAGTAGGCTTAAAGGAAAAGGCAAACGCTTATCCAAGCCAATTATCTGGAGGGCAGCAGCAAAGAGTAGCTATTGCAAGAGCTCTTAATATGCATCCGAAAATAATGCTGTTTGATGAACCTACATCAGCGTTAGATCCAGAAATGATTCAAGAGGTACTAGATGTTTTGGTTGGATTATCAAAGGAGAATATAACGATGGTTGTTGTAACTCATGAAATGGGGTTTGCAAAACAGGTTGCGGATAGAATTGTATTTATGGATGGAGGTCAAATAATAGAAGAAGGAGTTCCAGAGGTATTTTTCTCAAATCCCAAAAATGAAAGGGCAAAAAGCTTTTTAAATAAAGTTATAAGATAAAGAATAAATGAATAGGGGGAAAAAACATGAAATTGAAAAAAGTATTTTTAGCATTAGGATTAGGTATTTGTATTATGATGACAGGATGCGCAGGGGCACAATCAACATCAACAAGCAGCAGTAATAGCTCAAGTGGAGGAAGTTCTGAAGCAAAAGAGATACAGGCTATAAAAGATAGAGGAGTACTAAAAGTTGGAGTAAAAGTTGATGTACCTAAATATGGGTATAAAAATCCTCAAACGGGACAAGTGGAAGGTTTGGAAATTGATATATCAAAAGCAATAGCTAAAAAAATATTAGGTGATGAAAATAAGGTTGAATTCCAAGGAGTTACAGCTAAGACAAGAGGTCCGCTTCTTGATAATGGAGAAATAGATATGGTTGCAGCTACATTTACTATAACTGATGAAAGAAAGAAGAGCTATAATTTTTCAGATCCATATATAAAGGATGGAGTTGGATTACTTGTTAAGAAGAGTCTTGGCGCATCATCTCTTAAAGACTTAAATGGAAAGACAATTGGTGTTGCTCAAAGCGCGACAACTAAGGATGCACTACAAAAAGAAGCAGATAAACAAGGGATAACTCTTAAATTTTCGGAACTTGCTGGATATCCTGAACTTAAGGCTGCATTAGATTCAGGCAGAGTTGATTGTTTCGCAGTTGATGCTTCTATTTTAAATGGATACGTTGATGATTCAACAGTAATATTAGATGACAGATATGATCCTCAAGAATATGGTATTGCAAGTAAAAAGGACAATACTGAACTTGCTAAAGTTATAAATGAAGTTATAGATGACATGAAGAGTTCAGGAGAATTGGATAAATTAATTGCAAAGTGGGACATTAAATAATGAATGGACCTTTTTCAATATTTAAATGGGAGGCACTTTTAAAAGACATTAACATATTTTTTGAGGGATTTTTAACAACACTTGAAGTTTCTATATTAGGGCTTACTTTAGCCCTAATACTTGGAATTATTTTTGGAATATTTTCTACAAGTAAGATTAGGACTTTGAAGATAATAAGCAGGGTATATGTAGAAATAATTCAAAATACTCCTCTTGTTATTCAAATCTTCTTTTTATTTAATGGACTGCCATATGTAAAAATTGTATTACCGGTGTTTTTAGTTGGAATACTTGGAGTAGGTGTATATCATGGAGCTTATATATCAGAGGTCGTAAGGACTGGTATTACATCTATACCAAAAGGACAGTTTGAAGCTGCAAAGTCTCAAGGTTTTTCGCATACTCAAACTATGAGGTATATAATATTGCCTCAAACAGTAAAGATAATAATACCACCACTTGCAAATCAAGTAGTAAATTTGATAAAAAATACTTCTGTACTTGCAATGATTGCAGGGGGAGATTTAATGTATACAGCAGATTCATGGTCAAGTTCAAATATGTATTATGGTCCTGCATATGTTGTGACTGGTGCTCTTTATTTTATACTTTGTTATCCACTTGCAATGCTTTCAAGAAAGCTGGAATTAAGAGAAAAAAAGAAAGCAGTAGTTAATACTCAAAATTCTATAGAAGATCAAGTTGTAGCAGCAGAAGGGGGGCTATAATAATGTCAACTGTATTTAATCATGCTAACATGATGTTTCTTTTACAAGGACTAAAACTGACTTTAACTATAGCGCTTATATCAATTGCATTAAGTATGATCTTTGGAACAGTCTTAGCAATACTCAGAAATTTTTCAAAAGGTATATTTGGTAGAATTGCAACAATATATATAGAAATTTTTAGAAATACCCCAAACTTATTATGGATATTAGCTATAAGATTTTTAGTTCCGATAAAACCTATGTATTCAGGAATTTTAGCATTTACTTTGTTTACTTCTGCTGTTATGGCAGAAATATTTAGAGGCGGAATGAATTCTGTTAACAGCGGACAGTATGAGGCTGCTTACTCCCAAGGGTTTTCAAAGATTCAAACGTTGAGGTATATTATATTGCCACAGAGTTTTAGACGCTGCATTCCTACATTTTTATCACAGGCCGTTACAGTAATAAAAGATACATCTTTCTTATGGGCAGTAGGGATTGAGGAATTTACGGGTAAAGGTATGATTCTTATGGGAAGCTTTGTATCTTCTTCTCAAATATTCTTATTATTTGGTACTATAGCAGGAACATACTTTATAATTAATTTTATCATATCTTATGGGGTTAGAACCATTAGAACTGAATATTAAAGCAAAACTAAATTTGTATTGAAATAGAAGTCAAGTTAGTATTTATTTGGCTTCTATTTTATTTGAAAAAAATAATTGTAGTAAAAAAGATAGTATTTTATTTAAAAGAATAGGTAAACTGTTTACAGAAAATGTTTACAGTGCAAAGTAAATACATACAAGCAATCATTATACATTTTATTAAAGTTTTGGTTAAAGTGTACGAATATAAATGTGGGAAAAAATTAATTAATACTACTTATTATATGTTTTATATATTGTGATATGCAAGTATTTGTTGATTATAAAATATTTATAATATCTATAACTAAATTATAGTAACTCACGGAGGAGGAATGTATATGAAAATAAGTTCTAGAAAGTTGAGGAATGTAAAAATAACCCGGAATATAATTCTAATATGGTTTATATCATTAATTGCGACAGTGGCAATTGGTGGAGTCGGTTATTCTAATACTAACAAAATGTACAATATAACTAATACAATAAATGGTGAGACAATTCCGAAGCTCAAGGATTGGGAAGATGTTAATGGTGACATGGGCGTTTTACGGAACACGTTAACAAAAATAATAGATCGAGATTTTGATGAAGCTAATGAGAAGGCAATGCTGCAATTGCACGACGATATAACTGCAATAACGGCTAGGGAAGTGGATGCATCAAAGGATGATAAAGCTGAAGCAGAATTAGTAAATAAAGCTAAAACTGCATTTGAACATTATTATTCATTTATCCCAGATATCATAGAACAAAGAAAGCAGGGGTTAACTCCAGATCCACAAATAACCAATGTAGATATGGGGCAGTATGGAAATGAATTAGCTAAAAATATTACTGATCTTGTAAATTATGAAAAAGGTATTGCTAATTTAAAAAACGATGAATCTAAAACTCTTTATACTAAAAATATGATATTATTTGAAATAATATTTGGATTATCACTTTTAATACTAACGGCTATATCATTAGTTGTAACCTTTGCTGTTAAGAATTTAATAAAAGAATTTACTGGCAAATTACAAACTTTATCAGAAGGCGATTTTACTATTGATATTGATACGAATTTAACCAATGAATTTGGTATTATGAATAAGGCACTAGAGAAAACTATACTTTCCATAGCAGATATACTTAGAAACATTGAAATGGATTCTAGCGTTATATCTAAAGAAGCTAATTCGCTTTCAACATTGTCAGAGCAAATGAATAATTCAACAAAAGAAATATCAAGCGCTATTGATGCTGTTGCACAAGGATCTTCTGATCAAGCAGCAGAGCTTGCAACAATGAATAGTACATTAAATGCTTTTGGTGTCACATTGGAAGATATAACAACAACCATAAATGGTGTTGATAAGAGTACAAATGATATAAATATTAAAGCTCAAAATAGCAATAAAGATTTAGGACAGCTTATAACTTCTATAAGTGATATATCAAAATCATTTGAGGAAGTAAGCATAAAAATATCTAATTTAACTAATAGCGTTAAGGCAATTACTGAAATTACAGATTTATTAAATGCTATTGCTGATCAGACAAATCTTCTAGCATTAAATGCAGCAATTGAAGCTGCAAGGGCAGGAGAAGCAGGAAAAGGATTTGCTGTTGTAGCTGATGAAATTAGAAAATTAGCTGAACAATCTAAGAATTCTTCAAATGATATTAATGAATTACTGACATCTATACAAGATGAAACTAATGCAGTTACAAGAACTACAAGTGATGCAAATGATGAATTATCAAAGCAGGTCTCAGTAATAGACACATCAATAAATTCGTTTAAGGATATAATTAAATCAATCGAAGAGATTTTACCTAAGATAAGCGAAATTAACAGCTCAATTTTAGGGATAAATAATAGCAAAAACGAAATTATTTCTGTTGCAGAGAATACTTCAGTTGTTGCAGAAGAAAATTCAGCTTCGTCAGAAGAAATAGCAGCTACTACTCAAGATATGATCACTTCATCAAATCAGGTAGATGAAACCTCACAATTATTGAAAGAAAAGACAACTTCCATGATAAATCAAATAAAGAAATTTACTTTATAGATACTAAACTTTGAACTTAGAGTTATGTGATAAATTACCGAAATCATAAATATTTTTATTTCGAAAAACTATAAAAATATTTATGATTTCTAGTGAAGTTATCCACTTAAGATCTAGCAAATATGTAAATGTTTTTGATTTATAAGTTTAGGTATTAAATTGTATATATATCAAATTTAAGAGTTTAACATAGTCATTAAACATAATTCTGCATATATCAGAGTTTAGCTCAATGCATAAATTTACTTTTTGATTTGAATATCTATAATTTCTATTTTATTTGATGTGCATTAACTAAACTTTTTAGGAAATTGTTTGAAAATCCCATCTGAAATTATATCAGCAAATTTAATCATATGGTCTTCACCTTTATCATAAGCATCAATATCAGCATTCCAATTTTTATTTAATCTAGCAATGGCTTGATTAGTTACAAATTCTAAATGTTTATGCAGCATATCTTTTAATTCAGAGTTTGATAAATTAGGATTTGTACTTGATAAAAAGTCTGCAATATCATCTGCATTTTTGAACCATAAGGGATTATGTTTATCTAAGTCAGATTTATTATTACTTTTTGCAGCATCGACGACTTGACCTGCAATTGAAATATGGTCTCTTAAAAGTTTTGTAAGTTTATTTCCTGCCTCTTCTCCATAATAAGGTTTAATTGAAGAGCCAATATCATCTTGATTTTTTAACAATCTCTGTAATACAACATCTTTATCTGGAAGGGAAGCTAAATCGCTGATTACAAAATTCCTAGTCCATGAAACATGATCAATCCAAAGCTTTCTTTCATCCATTTTTAAATCTGAAAAAGAATTTGTTGTAGGATTTTCATCATTAATGCTATATGCTTTTAAAGGCATTAATGTTATTGTCAGTAAAATAACTAATAATACAAGTGTAAGTGATTTCTTCATACTTTATAAAACACTCCTTTGGATATCTAGTGTACTTTTTTAAATTTTCCTATTCATAAAAAAATATACAATAATAAAGTTTTTGTTTTCCTGAATATTGATGCTTTTAGTTTAAAATATTACACCATTTAACAGATAGAGCTTTTTCAATAACTTGATAAGTTTTTATGACATATGTAATATATTATGTAAGAAGTAATTTTAAAGTAATATTGAGATAAAGAACGATAAAATTTATTGTATTTCAGAAAATAAAAGAAGAATAAGATACATTATATTTTTTAATATTTAAAAACTTAAAGTATTGTGAAATTATAATTTTAAGGAGAACAATATGGCTAAGATTATGATAATTGAAGATAATGAAAATATAAAAAAAGAGCTCACAGAATTCTTAGGACGCTATGGATATGAGGTTTATGGTACATCGGATTTTGAAAACATAGTTAAGACAGCCTTAGGAGCTCAGCCAGATTTAATTTTGCTTGACATAAATCTTCCTTATTATGATGGGTATTATGTATGTAGAGAGATTAGAAAAGAAAAGGATATACCCATAATAATTGTAACTAGCAGAGATAGTGAAATGGATGAGATAATGAGTATGAATCTTGGGGCAGATGATTTCATAACTAAGCCTTATAATACTCAAATACTTCTTGCAAGAATAGCTGCTGTACTTAGAAGAACTTCTTCGAATGCTTCAGTATATGAAGTAGTTGAACACAAGGGATTAAAACTTAATGTTACCAGTGGCAGTGTAAAATTTAATGAAACTGAAGTTGAGTTAACTAAAAATGAACTTAAGATATTACTTTGCCTTATGAAAAATAAGGAATGCATAGTAAGTAGAGATGATTTGATGGATTATTTATGGAATTCTGACATTT
Organism: Bacillota bacterium; assembly: GCA_023435985.1. Lineage (GTDB taxonomy): Bacteria > Bacillota > Clostridia > Clostridiales > Clostridiaceae > Clostridium. Next base: position 12,675 of record JAEZKY010000248.1, read on the forward strand.
ATGTTGATGATAACACTTTATCAGTGAATGTTACCAGACTTAGAAAGAAACTTAGTGAAATAGGCTTTAATGACGGAATAGAAACAAAGAGAGGTCTTGGATATATATTGTTATGAGTACGAAAGAATATTTTTTATCAAAGTCATCTTATATAATAATTAATTTATTGATATACTTACTGGTTTTAGTTATAGCAGGAATAGCTAAAATGCCTGTTATAATAATGCTTCTCATTTTTCTTATTTGGTTTCTTCCTTTAACAATTTATATAATAATAGACTTTTTTACTAAGAAGAAATTTTATGATAACATTATGAATATTACTGAAAAATTAGATAAGAAATATTTATTGCCTGAAGTTATAAAGATGCCAAATTATTATGAAGGAAAGATGCTTTATGAAGTATTAAAAGAATGCAACAGAAATATGCATGAACATGTTAATTTTTATAAGAATCTTCAAAAGGAATATAGAGAGTATATTGAAACCTGGGTTCATGAGATAAAAACCCCAATATCATCTTCAAAATTAATTATAGAGAATAGTGAAAGTAAAGAGAAAAACGCCCTAAGCGATGAAATTAGAAAAATTGAGGAGTATATAAATCAAGCTCTTTATTATTCGAGAAGTACAGATGTCAGCAAAGATTATATTGTAAAGGAATTTGAAATAAAAGAAGCAGTTCAAGAGGCTATTAGAAATAACAGACATGATTTTATAAATAAAAGAATTAGCGTTGATATTGAAAATGTATCTGGAAGAGTAGTAACAGATATCAAATGGATAAAGTTTATTATAAATCAGATAATTATCAACTCAATAAAATATAGTAAAAATAGTTCTGGAAGTTTAAAAGTTTATACTGCTGAAGGAAAAGATAATTTGATATTAACCATAGAGGATAATGGAATAGGAATTTCTAAAAGTGATGTGGGAAGAGTTTTTGATAAGGGGTTTACAGGAGAAAATGGAAGAAGGTATGGCAAATCTACAGGTATAGGACTGTACCTTTGTAAAAAACTTTGTGAAAAACTGGGACTTGGTATATCATTGGAGTCAGTAGAAGATGAGGGGACAAAGGTTAATTTGATTTTTCCAATTGGAGATTTTTTAAATTTAAAGTGACGGAAAGAGAGGATTTTATAATATGAAAATGAAGAGCAAGAGGATTTTTGTTTTGGCATTATCAGCTATTACCTTAATTGTAATTAGCTTTCCTAGAAATGCTTATGCTTATTGGGAGGAAAATGAAAAAAATTGGAGGTATATAGATGATTCCGGTTATGCAAAAGGATGGCAGGATATAAATGGAAGATGGTATTATCTTGAACCTGAAACTGGGATAATGAAGATTGGGTGGTTCTATGATGAAGAATATAATAAGTGGTATTATTTAAATGATGATGGAGCTATGGATTCCTCTAAGACAACATCCACTTATCCAATAGAATTGAGTAGTGTTCAAGAAAAAATAAAACAATATACAAATGAAGATGTAGAATATGAAGCTACAAGTCAAATTGATGATAACGTATTTGTATGCTTTAAGAGTAAGAATGACACAACTGTTAAACAATATTATTATGAACCTACTAGAGGTAATGTATTTGAAGTTAAAAATGGTATTTTCACAGAGATTTCTACAGGAGAAGTAATTAATATGTTTTCAGAGGAACAAGCGGTTGAAGTAGTTCATGATTACTTGTCAGATAATTATAAATACATTCCAAAGATAATTGAAGTAAAGGCTGATGATGGAGATTCATATTTTGTTCACTGTTATGATACAGAAGGTGATGCTTCAAATAGCAACTGGTATCATGTGAATAAAACAACTAGAAAGGTTACGCCGGAGATATAAACAATTTACAATTAATAATTAAAGTTGAAATTCTTGCAGAATTTCTTTAATAAGTGCAGAATTATTTTTTGATTTAGTTACTTAAGCACAATCAAAAAAATAATAGATCAATATACCTAAATAGTTGGTCTATTATTTTTTCATGTACCTTATCTTACATAATTGTAAGAGTATTGAAAGGTTATTCGATATGAAAGAAGTTCAAATGATTTTAAAATATAGTTATATAGTAGTTAAATAATTCTAAGGATAAAGTTTAACTATATAATAAATCAGGAGGAAATTTTATGGAAAATATATTAGATTTACAAAATGTAGAGAAGTATTATGGAAATAAGGATAATGTGACAAAAGCGCTTGATAATATAAGTTTTAAGGTTCAAAAAGGTGAATTTGTTGGGATTATGGGGCCATCAGGCAGCGGCAAAACTACATTATTAAATTGCATATCTACAAT
>JAEZKY010000224.1 GCA_023435985.1 Bacillota bacterium
GAGATCCTCCTTTGAAAGTGGTTGTTTGGTAGACGGCATTTTCGAGGGAGGTTTCTTTTATTATAAAACATAAAAATAAAAGTTGGAATGTGTTTTATTTACACACCCCAACATTTATTATAGAACCTTTTTGGTATCAAAGCTCATCAAGAATTTTCTTACGTTTTTCTTCAAATTCATCATAAGTGATTAGATTCTTATCATAGAGGCTTTGTAATTTTTCCAGCCGATCCTTAGCAGAAGTTGAAGCGGGTGTGGAATAGGTATATTTGGGTACTTCAGCAGTAAAGTTATTTGATTTATCCACATCATCAATAATGAATTCGTGAGAAGCCACACCTTTGTCAGTAAAAAAATTGATAGCATTCATAGCGGTAATAACGATTGCTATCAATGTCCATAATAATCCGAAAGCACCGAAGGTAGGTACCACTACAATAAAACCAATGAAACAAAAAATAATTCCTATGATAAAACCAAAAAGAGATTGACCTTTGCTTGGTTTTACACGAATACGCCTATTCATAAAAATACGCCTCCTAAAAATTCTATACCCATACATAAATTACTAAGTATTTACATCAATTATACAATAGCAATATTTAAAAGGCCAGTTAAAATTAAGTTAGAAAATGCTAATCAACAATTAAGTTGATTATACAGTTCACAAAATGTATAATTAAGGAAGATATAAAAAGCATGAAAAGACTAGAACGGGCAAATGAGTTCTTAAATTAGTAATTATCACAATTTAATGACAGTGACAATATAAGAAGTGATTAAGGGGGGAATGTATATGGCAACATTAGGAGTATTTTCATTAATCTATTTATTAATAGTTCTTGGTATTCTTGGACTTGTGATTTATGCTTTGGTTCTTGCAATTATGGCCTTAAGAATTTATATAAGTAAAAATCAGAATTTTAGGTAATAAATGATTAAGCCGGTATCTGCAGATATGGCAGGAGAAAAAACAATAACCCAATGGCTCCCGTCCGGAATTTTCAGGGAGCCTTTTTCAATTTTTTTTTTGTAGATTGAAGGAAGAAAGCTAGAGTTATTAATATGGAGACTTTTAAAATGGGTAAAAATTATAAAAGAATTAGTATGTTTTCAATAATAGCAGTTGCGATTACCACGTTTAATCTTGGTTACAGTTATTTAATCTCTAACAGATTAATTAGTGGTGTGGCTTTTTTAATATGCTTTGTTATGTTAATCATAGATATTTTTGCCTACTTTTGGAAAAACAATTCCGCAAAGTGATATTGGTTAATTTAGAAAATTAAACTATTCTATTAAAGAAAACCAATCAATGTGTAAGTGTATCAAAACAAGTCATTATTCCAGAACCTGATAGTACATCATTTACCTATAATTCATTTAAAATATTCCTGTACAAAAAATCCAAATGTCAGGAACATAATGCCCAAAATGATACTCATAAAAATACTGGTTAGAATTAAAATGGCTGCCATATGTTCGGACATATGCCTTCTTAGAGCTATCGAAATAATGCATACCAAGAAGCTTATAATAGATCCAATTAAAAATAATATAGTTATGGTTAACATATCTTTTTTCCCCTAATTATTAGGATTTGTGAAATATCTAAAGATTTAATTTGTTACAATTTAAAAAAATCATACAATATATTCCAATGCATTGCAAATAATAAAATTTCTTACATATCTTTACTGTAAATGAAATTCTCCGATGCACCTGAGTCTTTTTTGTTTATTTAGTTCTTTACCTTCTCTATTTGAAATACTGCCCCTGAATATGAGTCAGTAAGAATCAATAACACAATAGGAGATAAATTAAATAATCAAGGCAAGTGGTATGTTGAATCTAGTTGGAGCAAATACACTGAGTGATTAATACTAAAAAATGAACAAAATAAAATCTTCAAAATATGCAAAAAGAAAACGCTTAACTTCAAGGTTTATTAACCTATGAAACTAAGCGTTTTCCTGCGTATAATAGGGTGGGAGTAGAAAGTGTTTTTATTCACTATCCACTTACAAATATAAAGTAAAAGTGTGTTCACTTTGTGAAGAGATTCTGAACAATGTATAAATAATCGAAAATCATATTTTATATTTATTAATTTTTAGAAAAGATGATATTTAATTGGTCATCTAAATTAATAATGCATTAATAATGCATGGTCATAAATCTTTGGGTAAATCCGTTATATAAAATGTAGAACATAAAATAACAGAATAGAAACTAGTATTTAAAGAAGCAATGGATTTGGTAATTTAGAATGAGTATATTTACTTATATAAAATAATTAATAAGTCTACATTGCAGAATAATCGGTCCTTTACCTTATATGAAAAGGCATCTAATTAAAAAGTAAAAATAATACAGATGATGTAGAGACATATTTGAAAATAAAAATAGCAGAGACCTTTAAGAATTAATACGGAATATTATATCTGAAACAGCGATTAACAGAACAACCGATATAAGAATATCAAACGCAAAGATTTACTGTTTCGACAAAGCAAAGCTTATGAAACATATAACAAGTTCAAGGTATTTAAATTTAGACTTAGCATTACTTATAGGAGCAAAAGTATATATACTAAGCCAGTTCTCAGTCATAAATCAGCTAAATTATTACCATCTTTGATAATATCTCTAAGTTATAAATAAAAAAATACAAAAAGTTGTTGACGTGTGTATAATAGTATGATATGATATAAAAGTTGTCGGAAACGACAGCAAATAACAAGAACCTTGATAACTGAACAGTGAAACAACCCTGAAATTTTCTTTAAAATTTCATTGAGAGATAGAAGAGGATGTTGCTTCTTATTTATAAGAAATGACAGCATCAAAAATCAATCAAAAAGAACCGTATCAGAAATGATACAACCTAAAAACAGTAAACGTTTGTGGGTAACACCATAGACGACGGAAATTAACTTGTCAAATCTTGGATTTGAATAGCCAATGTTAATTCTGAAAATGATTAAACTTTAATTTGAGAGTTTGATCCTGGCTCAGGATGAACGCTGGCGGCGTGCTTAACACATGCAAGTCGAACGGAACTTGTAAGTGGAAGT
>JAEZKY010000311.1 GCA_023435985.1 Bacillota bacterium
ATTGCGCGCAATTATCCTTCTCATTTCTTTTATCAATTATATACTGATAAAAAGCTTAAACTTTTTTTGACCATATTTAAAATTAAATGAATCTTATATTTATTTCTATTAAGCATTTGTCTTTGCTTTTATAATTAGCTGAATCTAAGGCTGTCCTGTTTTTTGTTCGGGTTAATATCTATTATTCCATTTTTATTTTAAAAATATTATGCATCTAAAAGAAAATAATAATGAAAATAAAAGTGAAATTTCTTCTGATATCCTTCTTTAAACTAATGTACCGATGTAAATGATATTTTAGTTTATCCAAATATTAAAAGTAATTAAAACTATACATAATATTAGTAAATAAAAAAGGAGTGATAGAATGGAAAAAGAATTGATGTTAGATTTTTTGGAAAGAGAGATTGAATATTATGCTTATTTAATTAATACCTTCGGCAATGACGGGATGTCATATAATAGGAACCAAGGCATCATCAACGAACTGGAACTAATTAAAGAGAAAGTAGCGAAAGATTTAATTTCAGAGTCAGGGACAGAGGGATCAAATAAAATATCAAATATACTTGGTATGAATCTCATGAACTTAGAGAGAAGACAAAAAGAAGAAGGAACACAGTCTTTTTTTAAAGATATTGGTAAACCTCACAAATGGCAGACTTATGAAATGAAAGAAATCAAAGATATGGTAGACGTGATTCAAAATATGCTTATCTGGGACTTTGCTGTAAATATAGGCGGCCATTTTTATGATATAAATTTCTTTCGAGATAAGGCGACAAGTCGTATATCTTACTCATGGTCTTCGGCTCCGTCTCCGCATCTGACTAGTTATGATATAATCCAGTTAGCATTTACAGAAGGTATATGGTATCGCATTAGAACCAATAAAAGAAAGGAATAAAAATGGAACCTACCATTGTGATTATTGGTGGAAGCTTTAATCCACCTACTACAGCTCATATTCAATTAGCTAAGATTGCTAGAAATAGAGTCAATGCTGATTTTGTTCTTATCGTACCGGCAAAGACATCATATATGCAAGAGTGGAAACAGTATCAAGATAGTGATATTTTTAAAGATGAAATTCGATTAATAGCGTTGAAAACGTTAGAAAATGAATGGCTGAAGATAGAAACATGTGAAATTGATAATAAGGTTTCTGGCTCTACTTATGACACTATTAATTACATTAAAGGAAAATATCATTCAAGCAAAGTTTATCTTGCTATTGGTTCAGATAAGTTGGAAGAGATACCAAGATGGTATAATAGCGAAGGATTGCTCAAACGTGAAAAGTTCTTAGTTGTTCAACGGAATAATGATTCAATTGAGTCAATCATTGAAGAAAACCATTTCTTACGTATTTATAAATCATCGTTTATATACTGTGAAACAGAAGATAAGTCGTTACAAAGAGTCAGTTCCACAGTCGTAAGAAATTATATAGAACAAGGAAAATTAGCAGAAGTTGCAAATATGGTACCTAAAGATGTATATTCAATCATCTTGGGAGACAGGGCTAATATCAATAATAATGATATAAAGAATAATTAAGAAAGAAGAAAAGAATGAATTTAAAAGAAAAATTTTCAATTGTATTTATCGGTTTATCAAATCATAATTTTTACTTAAAAGATGTGATTAGTGCTTACGTATTAAAGCAGGGTCCAGTACCACTAAATCAATACGTACTATTTGGATATTCTGAATATGATAAGACAAATAAAGACTTGTTCAAAAGAGGAAATGACAATTTAGTTATAACGGCTGATGAACTTTGGGTCTTTGGTATTATATCTGATGAAGTAGCAGCCGAGATTATGTTAGCAATGGAGTATCAAAAACACGTTCGTTTTTATAAGATTGATAGAAACGGGACTGTATTTGAACCAATAATGGATCCAATGGATTTAGTATTTGAGACGGATGTGCTGACTCATCTTCCATATGATGACTTTCGATTAAGGATAAATAATTATCTGATTCTACTTCGAGCAAACGACTCCGAAATTGAGATTGAAAGGAAATGGGTTTTGAAAGAGGTTCCAAGAGACCTAAAGCTTTTATCAACGGGAATTATGGAACAAATTTACCTTTCTGAAGATATAGATATTCGCATACGAAAACAAAAAAGTGAATTTTCAACTGTCTGCTTTATGGATGTGAAAGGAAAAGGAGAATTAGCAAGAGAAGAAGTTACTAAAGAAATTTCGCTCTCAGAGTATGATCGGATAAGAAAGATTGTAGAGAAAAGTCCTATCATTAAAGAATATTACCGTTATGATATTGGATTAAACAATGTGTTGGAAGTATCAGTTGTAGATCCAGGGACAGAGAATTCATTTATTTATGCTGAAGTAGAATTCGATAATCAGAAAGTAGCAGAAAAATATATCTTCCCAATTCCAGGAGCGATAGATGTAACATATAATCCAGAATTTAAAATGAAAAACTATTGGAGTAGAACAAGATAAAAGCCGCTTAAACGGCTTTTATTTTATGATAAATATATAATCAGCGATGACCTTGTTTCTATGCTTAAATTTCTTTAACGATTCAATCAAAAATGATTTGATTTATAAATTTTTAGATTTCCTTAGATATTATATTTCTATTATTTTATTTTCGCAACCATACTATATGTAAAATTAAAAAGGAGAAAGAAATGGGAAGTATAGAAAGGCTTAAAGATATTATTAAGACAAATGAAAATATTGTATTTTTTGGTGGAGCTGGAGTATCTACTGAATCTGGTATTCCGGATTTTAGAAGTAAAGAAGGTTTGTATAATCAACACGATATTCAATTTGACAATTATAATCCGGAGTATTTGCTAAGCAGGGAATGCTTATATCATAATCCTATAGTGTTTTATGAGTTTTACAGACAAAAAATGGATACTAGAAGTGTAGAACCTAATATTACACATAAGGTTTTAGCTAAACTAGAAGAACAAGGAAAATTAAAAGCGATTATTACACAGAATATCGATGGCTTACATCAAAAAGCGGGAAGTAAAAGTGTTTTTGAAATTCATGGTACAACTCAGAAAAATTACTGTGTAAAGTGTAAGCATGAATTTGAATCAGACTATATATTTAAGAGCTCAGATAAAATTCCGGTATGTACTGAGTGCGGAAGGCCAGTTAGACCAGATGTGGTTTTATATGGAGAGAAATTGCCAAAGAAGGAAGTCGATGATGCAATCAAGGCAATAGAGAGTGCTGATGTGCTAATCATCGGAGGAACTTCATTAAGCGTATATCCAGCAGCAAGTTTTATATCTTATTTCAGTGGAGATCATATCGTGGTAATAAACAGAAAAGAATTAAATGTAATGTTAAATGCAGAGACAGATATAGTTATCTTAGATTCACTAGGAAATGTGTTTAATCAATTAGATGTTAAATAAAATACAATACTGAGTCAGATGCAAAAAATACAAATTAATAAACCGAAATAACCAGATTAATCTGGTTGTTTTTTATTTACCCAGATTATCAACATACTATTACTATAAAAGATAATGTGGAGAGGAGAAATTATGAATATTTTAATTATTCTATTATTCGTATTGTTAATTATCACGTTAGGATTTTTTTGTCTCAGCCTAGTTAAAGTGAGTGAAGCTGAAAAAATACGAGAAGATGAAGAACAGTTGCACTGGATAAATAAATACATCCAAGAAAACAAAGGAGAAAAATAATGAAAGAATTAATTAGTATAGATGAGATTGAATGCCCTGAGATTAAAGAAAATATTCTTATGTGTGAAGAAGGGCTTTTAAAATTCGTTGAAGTTATAAGAAATCATATTCGGATTGCTGCCTGTCAGGATATATATTCAATAAAGGAGTTCTTTAAAATACAGGAAGAGGATCCGGTGTTAAAAAAAGAAAGCATGTATACTAGAG
>JAEZKY010000139.1 GCA_023435985.1 Bacillota bacterium
TTTCATTCATTAATGCACAACTCCTATTTATGAAATTCCGTAAGTTATTATATTATAACATATTTTTACAATATATAAGATACATATTGTACTTTAAGTTCTAAAGGGGTATAATAAAATAAAAATAAGGTACATTGTGTACTGTAGAAATTAACTGATTTAAAAGGTCATCTAATTTTGTACGAAATTTAGGCAATCAACTATTATTTATATGACTTGCGTTTTTGAAAATATTGAATTGGAGGATATTTATATGGATGAAAATAAAAAAATAATTTTATCTAAGGAAAAAGAAACATTATTTATTACGTTAAGAGCAAAGGCTATGGATAGTCTTTTGGTGAATTCAATTCTTCATGATGATACTGCTTATAAAATTCTTAAAGAGGTTAATTATAATTTTACAAAATTCGAAAAAGATGATGATAGGGCCACCGTTGTTCGTGCTAAAGAATTTGACAATTGGATAATCAAATACATTGAAGCAAATAAAAATGCTAATATTGTGTATATTGGCTGTGGATTGGACTCACGAATTACTAGAATTAATCCGCCATCAACAGTACATTGGTATGATTTAGATTTCCCGGAAGTTATAGAAGTTCGAAAATTATTTTATTCAAATAAAGATAACTACCAAATGATTGACTCTTCTGCTACAAATTTTTCATGGCTTGAGAAAATTCCTAAAGGCCGACCAACGCTAATTATTGCGGAGGGTGTTTTTGTATATATACCATCCGAAGGAGTGAGAGAATTATTTGGGCGAATTATAGAATATTTTAATCATGGAGAAATTATATTTGATGTAATGACTCCTTTTGCAACTAGCATAGGAAAAAAGGAACTCAAGAAAAAAACAGGTGCTGTTTATGAATGGACCGTTAATGACTCAAAGGAAATTGACTCAATCAATCCAAAGCTTAGAAAGGTAGAAGAACTTTCGCTTATGAATTCTACTTATGTTGGAAAATTATCTTTTAAAAGCCGATTAATGTTTGCTTTGTTATCACGCATACCTAAATTCAGAAATATGATGCGTTTAATGAAGTATGATTTTTAACTTTACAATTCATTCTATTTTATGAGGTGGATGATAAATTTAGTGCTTGTGAATCTGTACGTAGATTTGATATTTAAGAGTAAACAGATGTATAATTTACATTAATGGAGGGATGACAATGAAGATAAAACAAATCTTAAACAGATTTTATGTGCATGACATAGATCAATCAATAAAATTTTATGAAGAAATCTTAAATGAAAAGTGTAATTTGAGATTTGACTATCCACAAGTAAATTTAGAATTAGCTCAAGTAGGAAATATTTTAATAATTAGTGGGTCTGATGAAGCGCTAAAGCCATTTAAGGATACTAAAGCAACGTTTTTAGTAGATTCAATTATGGAATTTAAAAATTTCTTATTAAATAATGGTGCTACAATTATCAGAGATTTAAAAGTGGTTCCAACAGGAATGAATATGACTGTAAAACATTTAGATGGAACTATAGTTGAATATGTTGAACATAAAAATTAATATTCATATTTATAAACATTATGTATAAGAAAAATTAAATGATTTTTATTAAATATAATATAATTTGCAAGAAGATAGATAGTAATTTATGAATAAGTAATAGTTTTAAATCAGCAGTATTCATGCGGTTTTTTGTTTGGCAATATGTAGATTTGATGCTATGAGTTTTGAAACAAGAATGAAAAAAGTTATGAAAGTTCGTTAGAGAGTTGGATTATTGTCGTTAAGGACAATGGTATTCCTGTTGGATATGCTTTTTCTACAATAGAATATACAGAGAGCAATATTTAGATATGTTTCAAATGGCAACGATGTGGCACTTAAGTTTTATCTTAGCCGCGGATTTACATTTAGTCACGAGGTATGGGGTGGCTTTATAAAAGCTGTTTATAAGTTTAAAAAGTAGAAGATAAGAGTATTATAGAATAGCCCATTCCAAAATCTCATTATAATTTTATAAAAACACTTGACTTAGGTATAACTCTAAGTGATAACATATAGTATATAGCACACAAAAGTTCATATTCAAGTAGTTAATAAAAATATAAATGAAACAAAGAAAAGATGAGGAGGCTAAGACATGGCAAAGAAAGTTTTTATCACAGGAGCGAACAAAGGGATTGGTAAACAAATAGCACATGAAATGGGGAAATGTGGGTGGACTGTGTTAATAGGATCACGAGATGAAAAACGCGGACTTGAAGCGGTTAATGAACTTCTTAATGAGGGCATTAAAGCAACTTATATAAATATTGATTTGAAGAATCAAGAAACTATTATAGAAGCTGTAAGTACAATTAAATCACAGCATTCTGATCTTGACATATTAATCAATAATGCAGCTATTCCAGGTGACATGAGAAAACCAGGCTATGAATTTACATTGGATGAATTAAGAAATGTCATGGAAACAAATGTATTTGGGCCATTCGAACTCATTAAGCAGTTATTACCTACACTTGAGAAAAATGGCGGGCGCATTGTGAATATCACAATTCCTATCGGCATGACACCTTACTTTAATCCATTTTCCTATAAATCCAGCAAGGCAGCACTAAATGCCATGACACAAACACTTGGTTTGAATTTCCAACAAGCAGGAAAACCCCTTGAGATTTTTGGTATCATGCCCGGCGGAACAACAACTGATTTAAATGGCAATGCGACAGGACCACACATGAAGACAGCGCAGGAAGCTGGTAAGTTAATAGCAGATATAATCCTTGATGGCAAAAATCATAATGGCGAGATTATAAATTATAACGGTGCTGTTGCTGATTACAACTGCGGATTATTTTAAGAGATTAAACAATACGCTCATATCGGAGCAGCAAATCTGATATAGGCTTGTTTTACAATCTATGAAGTTTTTTAAAATTAAGTTTTATGTTTTTGTGGCAAGCTTATAGCGGTAGATTGTGCAGTGTCCACTGAGATTATGTTTCTTGCTATTAAATGAATTGAATTTTAGAATGTTTTTTACGTCGTAATTTTCGTTCATGAATCAATAAAAATAAATAGCAAATTGTAAAATCGTATGATTCAAGATTGAATTTACGATTTTTTTGCCACGCAATTTTAACAACGGACGAAGGACTACTGAATTTGCTTTATACTTGATGTAGTAAAAAGAAATACATATCCTATTTATGATTTTACACATTTTATTATTATCAATGGGATATAGTATAAACAAAGCTGATAATTGGGGTGATTATATGAACAATATAATTGGAAAAACTATATCTGGATTTATAATGCTTATAGTTATTATGGGGTTATTGATTTTTTTACCTGCATGGACAATTAATTATTTGCAAGCATGGCTTTATTTACTTACTTTTGCTGTTTCAACAATATTGATTACTATATATTTATTTAAAAACGATCTGGAGCTTTTGAAACGGCGGCTTAATGCAGGTTCAACTGCAGAAAAGGAAAAGAGTCAAAAAACTATACAATCAATGGCAAGTATATTTTTCTGTCTTATATATATTATTGCAGGACTTGATTATCATTTTTATTGGTCGAATATTCCTCTATATATTAGCTTATTAGCAAATATTTTTGTTATGTTAGGCTTTTTCATAGTATTTCTTGTATTTAAAGAAAACAGTTATACTTCAGCTATAATTGAAGTTGATAAAGAACAGAAAGTAATATCAACTGGAATGTATGCAATAGTCCGTCATCCTATGTACTTTGGAGCAATACTGATGCTGGTATTTTCGGCAGTTGCATTAGGATCATATTGGGCGTTACTTAGTGTAATGGCTTTAACTTTTACTATTATAGCTAGACTTCTTAATGAAGAAAAATTTTTATCAAAGAATTTATCAGGGTATGATAAATATTGTGAAAAGGTGAAATATCATTTAATTCCATTCATATGGTAATAATAATATAGGAGAAGCTTACTTAGATAAAGTTTAAAATTTTTATTACGAAAAATAATTAATTTTTTATTTTACAATGTATTTTGTATAGGCACTATATAATGGCGGAGGATTGCATTTTAATGCTCATATTATTAGATGTTTTAGAAGAAAGCAAAAATGCAAAATTATTTTGCGAAAGCTTATATGAATTGGAGAGTTGTTATTAATTATGAATTGGTGGAATGTATTAGAAATATCCTATGATAGCGATATAAAAACAATAAAAAAAGCGTATTCAAAATTACTCAAAATAAATAATCCAGAAGATAATGCAGAAGGATATCAAAAGCTTAGAGAAGCATATGATGCAGCTATAAAATATGCAAAGAAAAATAACAAAAATCAAGGAAATCAGGAAGTTATTAATATTAATAATGAAGAGAATGTAATTGTAGATAATGGTTATATCTTTGAAAGTTATTTAAATAAAGATAAACAAATTAGTCACAGGCTTGATTTAGATAATAATGAAAGGAATCATGATGATAAAAAGGAAAAGCTTAACTTAAGTGAACAAATAGCGCAGTTTTTAAACAGATTAAATGATATATACCGTGATTTGCACTTGAGATCAGATCCGGCAGTATGGGAAGAATTGTTGAACTCAGCTGTGCTTTGGGATTTAGAGGCTTTTTCAATTATAGAAAATGAGGTGTTTGATTTTTTAACAAAACATAAATATTTATCAGCAGAAATATGGACAAAGCTAAACAATAATTTTAGCTGGAGCCAAAATGAAATGAAATTATATAATAAATATTCTTATCCTATGGTTGATGAATTTATAAAAAATCTCAAGGAACCTAGTGAACTTAAATATGATTATATAAAATCAATAAATCCAGAAGTAGCAGATGAATATTTATATGAAAGAGAGCAGGCTGAAAAAGCTTTAAAGAATAAGAAGTATGCAGATGCATATAATTATTTGCAACATGCAAATTCTTTATTTAAAGGGGATCCTGAATTATTAAGGCTAAAGGGAGATTATAATTATAATATTGAGCACCTGGAAACAGCATTGGAATGTTATAAAACAGCTTTTGAAATAAATAATTATGATTTAAACAGCGCACTACATATAGGGATTATTTTAGTTTTATATAAAAGATTTAGTGAAGCTATGACATATTTAAGCATTTATTCATCTTATAATAATAATGATAAATTAGCGTTAAAGTACATTGCATACTGTTATTACTATAATGATAATTTAATGATGGCAAAGGAAAATTTTCAAAAGCTCCTAGGCTTTGATGAGAATAATAAAACAACAAAAAAATATTTAAAGAACATAGAAGCTCAATTGTCAGGAAAACCCGCTAAAAAAATAGTATTTGATAGAGATGATCTTATTAAAGATGAAGTAGTAGAAAAAGAAAATAACGCTATAAAAAAATTTAATATGAAAGAGAAAATTCATAGAAACATGAAGTATACTACAAAATATTTAATTAGAATCATAATTGTATTGGTTATGTTTTATGCATCGGGACATGCATCTGTATTAAAGAATTCATCTAATAACAATAATACTCAAAAAAGTATAACATATGGAAATAAAAATAATACAAATATAAATGCAAATGCAGAAAATAATAATAAAGAAGCTTCAAAGAGCTTGGAAAAGACAATATTAGATCCTAAGAAAAATAGCAATGTAACAATGAATTTAAATAATGTTAAGGCCACAAATTATTATAAAATATCAGACCTATATGAAAATAGAAGTATATTTTCATATAAAGAATTAGAAGAAAAGGGATTACGTGATAAAGTCGAAAGTCAATTATATGTTGGTTCAACAAAAGAAAATGTAGTGATTTTTGCAGATTCAAAATGTAGTGATAAGACTATTAATGAGAATGGTGGATATAGAATAAGCGGAGCTGTATGCGTTATTGATGAAGAAATAGGAAATGAAATTATGAAAGAAAATGCTCCAGATTATCAAGGCTTGGATTGGATTTTCAATGGATTTATTGATGCATCTCAGTCTGCAAAAAATTCAAAGAAATAACTGGTTAAGCAAAAGTATCTTTAGAGCTTAAGGTTGCCACTATTAGGAAACACTATGCGTATAAATTTAATAAATGATAATATAAAGAGTTTATGTAAAAGTAAGCTCTTATTTTTTATCTTTAAAATGAAAAAATGTGATAAAGTTTATTACTTAAAATATCTTTTTTGAAAATTGAATAATATGGTATTATACTTAAAATAAAGCTGTATTTTAAGTGAGGTGAAAGTGCATGAAAATTAGATATGTTCATACAAATATTATTGCAAGGGATTGGAGAAGACTGTCTTTATTTTATCAGCGTGTTTTTGAGTGCAAACCAGTCTTACCTCAACGCGATTTGCAAGGAGATTGGCTTGATAAATTAACTGGAATTAAAAATGCCCACATCACAGGAGAGCACTTAGTATTACCAGGATATGAAGAAGGCTTACCAACTTTAGAGATTTTTTCATACGATGAAGTTAATTTAAGTAATCCAAAGATTTTAAATGGTATTGGACTTGCACATTTAGCTTTTGAAGTAGACGATGTTTTAGCAATATTAGAGAAAATTAAAAAAGAAGGTGGTGGACAAGTTGGGGAATTGGTAAAAACACAGTACCCCAATAATATAACAGCAACATTTGTTTATACTAAGGACTTAGAAGGTAATATTATAGAATTGCAAAGTTGGGATAAATAGATTGTTTTAAATAAAATTAAATTTGGAAAAACTATCGGTGGAAAATATTATGTATTTACAAATCCAAACTTGTAGAGTCAACTATAAGAATTATAAAAGCAGATTAAATTATAAGTACTTAGTCTGCCTTTATAATTTAGAGTTATAATCCAAATATTTCTTCTAATTTTTCTGCATCAGTTTTATTATACTCTTCATTTATTCTTGCTTTTAATTGATTCTTATCCCTTAAAAACATATCTGAAAGATTCATTTTAATTCCATCTACATATGCTGATTCTGCCATGCCATTTTTCATTACAAACTGTACTGTACCTGTATTAGGATGAGAATCACTTGTTTGTGTTGAATTTTGTGAAGAGTTAGCTTGTGATGCTACTAAACTATTATTTGTTGTATTTGCATTATTTTTGGTACGAGTATTATTACTTGGATAGCTTAAATAATTATACCCATCTCTTATTGTTAGTGACATATTATAAATTCCTCCAATTTGAATTAATTATATTAGTTTCTAATAATTAGACAAATATACATAAAAAACCAATATACTATAAGAATCGTATATAATTGAGAGTTCTTTAGAAAAATTCTTAATTAACTTGGAGTGAATACTTGAAGCTTTATCAATATACAAGGAAATATATATATAATGGAATAGATATGTCACGTAAGAGAAATAAAAGTTTATTTATAAACTAAATAATATTATTTTTACCAGGTATGGTATAATTTGTGTAAAACAAATAGTAATTTAGAAAGGGATTATATGTAGATATGAGTGAGATTATTAGAATTCCATGTGGAAGTGTAAATGCCTTTTTGATTAAAGAAAAAGCTCATGCAGTTCTTGTTGATACTGGACTAGCAGGATATGCAGAAAAAATCTATGATGTTTGTAAAGATAGCCATGTTGAATGTATTATACTGACACATGGACATATTGACCACATTCAAAATACAGCAGTTTTGTCTAAACAACTGAATGTTCCAATTGCAATTGGAATTGGAGATGAAGATTTAGTTGAGGATAACACCTTGCAACCTATGTATGGAAGAGGTGCATTTGGGAAAATATTGTGTTATTTCTCTCAAAAAACAATTAAAAGTAGCCCTGTAGAAAAATTTAAGCCTACTATATTTTTGAAAGATGGAGATTCATTAGAAGGTTTTGGAATTGAAGGGAAGATAATTGGACTTCCGGGACATACTAAAGGTTCAATAGGTATTGATGTTGAAGAAAGAGATCTAATTGTTGGGGATGCCTTAATGAATATGTTAAAACCAACAATATCCTTGCTTTATGAGAATAAAATGCAGCTTGAACTTAGTGCTAGAAAAATTAGTGATTTAGGAAATAGGTGTATTCATTTTGGACATGGAAAATCAGTACAAAATAGAAAGTGAATTTAATTATTTAGATAATTAGTGAGTACTTATTTCATAAAATAATAAAAACAAATAACAGATTGAAATATTACATTAGCAGGTTATAAGAAAGGTGGCATTAGTATGGGGATTTTTAATAGACTTTAATAGTCTATATGCAAGAGTGATTATCAGTTCTCCCATGTAGACTATAAAAAATTTATAATGTTTATTCTGGGAGGTAAAAAATGTCTTATTTCAAATATAAAAATTTTCATATTTATTACAAGATATATGGTGAAGGAAAACCTTTAGTTATGATACATGGGGATACAGCGTCCTCGAAAATGTTTATGCCAGAATTAAAATTCTATTCTAAAAACTTTAAGGTAATTTTGCTAGATTTAGTAGGTCAGGGAAAATCTCAAAGAGTAAGTAAGTTACCATTAAATTATTGGAATTTTAATGGTATGTTAATTATTGAATTATGCAAATATATAGGTATTAGAAATGTTAATCTTTTAGGTACAAGCGGTGGGGCTATTATTGCTTTAAATGCTGTATTGGCGAATCCAAACTTATTTAATAAAATAATTTTGGATAGTTTTATGGGAGAAAATTTACAATATGAATTTGCTGAAAAAATTTTATATGATAGAAAAATATCAAAAAGTAAGCTAAGCTCAAAGTTATTTTGGTTTATGATGCATGGCTATGATTGGGAAAATGTTATTGACCAAAATACAAATTTAATTATGAATTTTGCAAGAGATATAGGCAATTTTTTTGAGTATGATCTTAAAAATATAAAAAATGATATCTTAATTACAGGAAGTTTGAAAGATGGTTTAATACCTAATGTTGAAAATATATTAAAAAGCATTAACTCAAAAATAGAAAATTCTAAATTAGTTATTTTTAAGAATGGAAATCATCCGGCTATGTTTAGTAATAAAAAAGAATTTAGAAATTTAGTGTTGAACTTTTTAAGGTAAATTATAATGAATTTCAACAATATAGGTATATAAACTAATAAAAAAACTTCTTTTGATTTATTTAATAAAGGAAGCCATAAATATACTTTTAAAAGTATATGTTTAGAAGATAATGAAGTAGTATTAAATTATGAAATCTATTGAAGATCTAAAAAAATATTCTTAGACAAATAATATTTAGATTTTAGGAACAGGCTATATGAATTATAAAGGCAGATTAAGTTATAGATACTTAACCTGCCTTTATTGTTTTCTTTTTGATTGTGCCTAAATATGACTGGCGGAGCGATTTGAGTAAAATTGATGTTTCAATAGATGGAAACTCATTTACAGAAAAAGTATCAGTAAACAATCCTATAATGAATTTGTTTGCAGGTTTGTATCTAAAAAAACAACAATCACTCTATATAGCAGATTTAAAAAAAGAACTTGGAGAATAAATTTTAAAAAATAAGTTGAAATACATTTTAAAGCATTATATGATGAATTCAGGCATCGATGTACTATATTAAAGAGAAGGAAAATTATGGATATTAATATTGAAATGATACCATCATATAAAATTGCTTATATACGAAAATTAGGCCCTTATGGGTTAGAAAATATGCAAGTAATGGAACAATTAAAAAGCTTGGCTAGAGAAAAAGATTTACTTAATGAAAGTTCAATCATATTAGGAATAGCTCAAGATGATCCTAAGTTTACGGAACCTAAAGATTGCCGTTATGATGCATGTTTAGTTGTTTTTGATGAATTTGAGACTAATAATAAGGACATTAATTTTGGAAAAACTATCGGTGGAAAACATTGTGTATTTAAAATAAATCATACAATGGATGCTATGCAAAAAGCGTGGATTGAAATATTTTCGGAGTTATTAAAAAGAAATTATGAAGTTGATGATAGAAGACCTATTTTTGAACGTTATGCAATGCCGATGATAAATAACCATTATTGTGAAATTTGTGTGCCAATATTATAAAAGAATGTTACATTCAAGGAAAAGAATTTACCGATAAAGAAGTGTCACAAAAACTTTATGGAAGAATCAAAGCCATGGCAAATGAATGGGAAAATCTATGTAGTCTATATAAAACGGAATATGAAAATATAAAACAGAAATTGCCATTAAGTCTGCAAGCATTAAGAAATTATCATTTTCATGATAATAAAGTGTTATCATTGAAAAAAGAGAGTAATGATATATTAATTATAGAACTAGAAGACTATACATTAATATTTAAAAATGTTATTCAACTTGAAATAGTAGATGATATTGTAGGAGATATATGGATTGATGAAGAAGTACATTTGTCTGATACTGGAGAATTTGAGTTTCAAGTTCTATTTCTCGCGTCTCAAGGCTTATTAACTTTACATGAATTTAGTGTTATTGCAGATGATGTTATTATTGAAAGTAAGAGATATTAATAGTAGGTGGGGTTAGAATGATAATTATATTTATAATTATTTTATTATATTGCTGGTTAAATACTTCATTAAAAGAGATTAAGGAGCAATTAAATAAAATTGAAGAAATGATTAAAAATAAAGAGTAGATTTAAGTATCGCATTGTTCAAAATAAAAAATGAATTTGCGGTACTTTTTTATATGTAGATTTGATACAGTAAATCATAAAAATGTTCTTTGGAAATTGAATAATGAGATTTTTACAAAATATGCTATAATTAATGAAGAATAGTAAATTATATTGTGAATATAATCATTATCATATATAAAAAATGAAGTTAATAGGAGCATTATATGAAAAGAGTGTTATTCATATTATTAAATTATGAATCAATAAAATTAAATAGCAAATTGTGAAATAACAAGGATCATTAATTAAATAAGAGGAAAATATAAAATGATAAAGTTGTTTTTACTAATGTGTGGCAGTTATTTTATTAGTAAAAAAATAGTTGATTACAAATAATTTAAAGGGGCCTAATTTATGGACAATAAGCTTTTTCTTTCGAGGATAGCGCGAGCTATTCCATTTTCAATTGCGAATACTATGTCATTTATCCCTTTTTTCATTTATTCAGCAGTTATAAAAATTGATGTTAATAATTTATCCATTATATTTCCTATTGTCTTATATTATGCATTTTATAAAACAAGTGTTTTAATTACAAAGGGAATCGGAAATGTAAATAATGCTGCGAAATTATCAAGGATATCATTAGCTATAGGAATGATTGGTTGTCTTATTGGCATGTTTGGAAGTGTTAATACTTTATTTTGGGATATTTCCGGAATATTAGTTGGTATATGTTCTTCTATTATTTTGCCAACATATCAAACTGTAAACTATCATGAACGAAAATATAACGATTCCAATTTAGATATAGTGGATTATTTAATCTGTGTAATATTTATTGTGATAATGATTGCTAGTATTGAATTGACCTTGTCAAATTTTATTTTATATACATTTTTGATTTTATTCATTTGTATATTTTTAGCCTATATTACAATGGATAAACTACCACATTTTCCACCAAAATCAAATAAATCTATTTTCAAAATGGGGACATTTTCTAAACAGGATTTGGAAGTATCAATTATTTTACTCATAATAGTGTTCAGTTTTAGATTAGCAAAACAGATAGGATATGCAGATATTCTTATAATAGCTGCTATATCTTTTACCGCTCTCATGCTATTAATTATATGGTGGAAGAGCAAAAATTCTATTCAAATTGATTTGCCTAGCTGGTTCATAACAATGAGCATTTTTAATGGTATGTGCTCCGCGTTCATATTTATATACAGTATATTTTATGTAATTGTTATGAAAAATGATAATACATTAAATTCCATTTATATTGCTTTTGCAATAGGTTTAGTTCTAGCGCAATTTGTCAGAAAAAGTATATACAAAGTATTTAATTTTTTATCGCCATTATCAATAGATATTGTTGGAATGTGTTTAGGCACGGCATTATTATTATCAAATTCTACCTTTGATATTGGAATTGGGATTTTATCTTTTTTTGTTTCAGCAAATAGTATTTTATTGAATCATACAATTTATAATTTTGAAGGGATACTACAAGATGAACGATTAATAACAAAATATCGAATTACAACTATAGGAAGTATTATTCAACACGGAATATTAATTTTAAGTATCTTAATCATACCATTTTTAAACCAATTAGAATTTGACCAAATTCTACTAGATTATCGGTTTAAAGCCAAGGATTTTTATATGGTTAATTCTTTATTTTTTACCAGAGTCGTCTGTATAATAATTATATTAGCTTTTGGTATCTATATATTAAAGAGTACGCATAATAAAAATATATATGAACAAGACTTGAAATAAATAACAGATTGTAAAATCGCATTATTCAAGATGTATATTTGGTGCAGCAAACTAAGAAGATGTTCTCTGAAAATTGAATAATCTGATATTTACAATTTATATTACAATTGATTCATGATAGTGAATTTGGGTTAATAAAGAAAAAATTATTACTTTTGATTATTATTTATAATTATAAAATATAATTTATATTATTGAATTATGAAAGGATATTTAATGATGAATAACAAGTTAAGTTTAAGAGTTATAAGCAAAAATTTGTATATTTTAGTTTTTTGTATATTAACAACTGTAAATTTTATGAGAGATGTGAACCAGTCTATTTATAAACCTGAGTATATTAAGGAAACACTAAATATAAATAGTGTCCAATATTCACTTTTAAGTTTGAAGATTGATGTTATACATGGCAGTTTACATAAATTATATACAATATATAATTATCCGTTAATACCCATAATTATAGGAATAATATACAATATATATTTTTTAGTAAAAATTTACAGGAATAAAGATAATTAATAGCATTCGTGTATCATGAATCAATAAAAATAAGTAGTAAATTGTAAAATCGTATTATTAATTTAGACAAGAATAATTTAATTGTTCTATAAGATTTATTGTGTAATGGTTGCTGTACTAGGACCTAGTATTGCAATTTTATCGACGAGTTTGAAAGGTCCAATATTATATTTAATCGAGTTTGGTTCTAAACGACGTGACTCCATGACCTCTTGGTTACCATCTATTCTAATCATAAAAACCGTTGCAGCAGAGGAATTCTGAATGTCATATGTGACATTTTCCATGAGTTTTAAGTCTCTTATGCTATAAACACCTTCAGATAATTTTAAATTCAGTGGTTGTGCTCTAACAGTTAAAGTATTTACGCTGAATGATAAAAACAAAAAAATAGAGAATAAAATAGCTAATTTTCTCATTGCTTAACTTCCTTTCATAATGTACTCCATATAATTTAAATTAGTTTTATTATGTGTAAATGATAAAAAGATATTCAAAATAAACTCTTAATTAACTACGTAATACTAAGATATTAGGCAGTATGTAGAAAGTGCGTATCAAATTAAGAAGTGTTCTTTGAAAATTGAATAATATGATATTTACAAAATATGTTATGATTTAATTAGTATGATGAATTAATACAAAGCAAAGTTTATTTATATGTATGAGGTGGTTGTTATGAAAAAGTTAGGGTTAATTGGTGGTATGGGTCCTGAATCTACATTAGTATATTATCATGATATTGTGTATAAGTTTCAAAAAGAAGAGCCAAATGGATATTTCCCAGCATTGACAATTGAAACAGTAAATATGTATGAAATGTTGGAGTTTTGTAAAAGTAAGGATTATTTGGGTTTGACAGAATATCTAATAGGAGCTATAGAGAATGTAATTGCTAGTGGAGCAGATTTCATTGCACTTGCATCAAATACTCCACATGTTGTATTTGATGAATTAGAAAAACGGTCAAGTGTTCAAATGTTAAGTATTGTTAAACCAGTATATAAAGCTATAGATAAATTGGGGTTAAAAAAGATTGCATTGTTGGGTACTGCCTTTACAATGGAGGAAGAATATTTCAAGAAATTGTTTATTGAAAATGGTGTTGAGGTTGTTATACCTAAGAAAAGTGAAAGAAAATATATTGATGAAAAGATAGCAAAAGAATTAGAATTTGGAGTGATAAAAAAAGATACTAAGATCGAGATGGATGTAATTATTAATAGACTGATAGAGCAGGAAGAGATTCAAGGAATTATATTTGGCTGTACGGAATTACCATTGCTTTATAGAGATGATGAATTCTCAGTTCCTTGCTTTGATACGATGAAATTACATATTGCAGGTATTGTGGATTATATGCTTGAGTAATATTAAATCATGAGCATATAATCTTCCGGTAGTATGTACAAATAAAAATAAATAGTAAATTGTATAATCGTATTATTCAATAATTGGATTTACGATTTTTTTAGTGCATAATTCTAAAATTAGACAAAAAAAGTCCCAATAAAGGGATGAAATGAGGATATCAGTTTTAACATGAGTACACTATTATTATGTGAAAACTTGAAAAATATATTCACGATAAAATGAGTCAAATTTATTTTAAAATTTTTGATTAGAAATCCTCTTATATTAATTGGGGACTTTTTACTTTAGTTATATATTTTATGGTAGCAGATGGTATTGTTTCAGATAGAAAGCATAAATAAAGTTATTTGACAATGGTTTGATATAAAGCTATTTTACTATTTAGTTAAGTATGCTGTGCAGAAATTAAATAAAAAAATGTAAGTGAGATAAAGTAGGAGGAAAGTAATATATTAAAAACAAAGATTTATAGAAACATGGCCAAGCTAAATAATATTGATATGTTTTATTTTGATACAAAGACACAAGGGACGACTATTGTGTGTCTTCATGGAATGCATGGACGAGCAGAAACCTGGTCTGAATTTATTGAGCATTATGGGAAGCAGTACAGAATTATTGCACCAGATCAGAGAGGGCATGGATTGAGTAGTAAACCTATATCTAAATATACAGTTGAAGAAATGGCTGAGGATATAATTGAATTATTAGATTTTCTAAAGATAGATTCAGTAATTCTAGTGGGACACTCAATGGGAGGAGGAATTGCCGGATATTTAGCAGCAGTATATCCTGAGTATGTAAAAGCCTTAGCTATACTCGATAAATCAGCGGCTGGACCAAAGAAATAGCTGGACAGTCAAAAGTTTTATAAAAAAGCAAGCTACTTACGTAAAAACATTTTTCGCATTATGTGTAAAAATGCGAATTTAAGCATAACTAAAATAATTAAAAACAAGCAAGCAAATCCTTCATTTTATGAGGATCTACAAGCTTGTTAATTGAACAGAATTCTTGACTGTCCAGTATATTAAGTTTTTTTAAACTAATTTATATAGTGCTGCGCCATGGGAAGGAACATTAGCAATAATTATATCTTCAGTTGGAGCTAAGTTTTCATGCGTCCATAAATCACGTATAGAAACATTAGAATTAATTCCAAGATCTTTTAAAGAAACCTCTATAGTTTGAGTTTCTTCACATAAGTTAAATACAGCTAGATAATAGCTTTCAGCATTATTATCTTTACTAAACCATATAGCATGCTCATTAGAACGTTCAATTTGAATTGCTCCATGGGAATTTGATATTAAATAAAGTACTTCATCATTTGTCAAAAGCTCTAAAGTCTTCGAATCTAATTTCGTTAACTCAGCTCCAACCATTAAAGGAGAACGAAAGATACACCAAAGGGTCATTAATGTAATTTGTTCGTTTATTGTAAAGTTAGTATAGCGCTCATGGCCAAAACCTTTACCTAAGTACCCAACGGGAATCATGTCACAATCAGGATAGCAGCCTGTTGATACATGATTTTGCCATACTTCACAACGTTCAAACATATTCTTAAGTAACTCCCAGTTATCCCAAAAGTCATCAGTAATACGCCACATATTTGCATACTTTTCTAGGTGCCAAGCTTTTTCAATTACAGCAGGTCCAGGAGAAAGACTTAAGACCATATTTCTGCCAGAAGTTAATATAGCTTTATGAATCATTTCAATTTCTTTTTCAGCTGAATAAGGGTTGTCTTTATAGAAATTAGTATTGCATATATCATCAACCTTTACAAAATCAACTCCCCATTCTGAATATAATTCAAAAATAGAATTATAGTATTCTTGAGCACCAGGCTTTTCATAATCAACGCCATACATATCTGGATTCCATTTAGATATAGAATAAGGGTTTGCAACTTTATTTGCAGTTACCTCTGTACCTTTGATTTTTAAATGCATATGTGCAGCATATCTTGGAATTCCTCTCATAATGTGAATGCCAAATTTTAAGCCTAAATTATGAATATAGTCTGCAAGAGGTTTAAAGCCAGCGCCATTTTTAGAAGATGGAAATCTGTTTTCAGCGGGAAGCTGCCTAGAATATTCATCCATATTAAAATGGTTAAAATTTATATATTGGAAATTTTCTCTGTCAGTACCTGCGTCAGGATCAGACCATTGAATATCTACAATAACATATTCATATCCATGTGGTTTTAAGTATTTAGCCATATATTCAGCATTAGCTTTAACTTGAGCCTCATTTACTGTAGTGTCATAATAGTCATAGCTATTCCAGCCCATTGGTGGAGTTTGTGCAAAGGTGTTTTTTAGTAACATGATAAAAATCCTCTCTTGTAATAAAATTTTATGAATTAAAAGATTATTGCGCGCCTTAACAAAAGTAAACATTGCATTTTAGGTACGCCTAGAAATAGAAATTAAATAAAAAACAAGTTACTATATGATCATAATGTAGTTTTTTGATATAATTATAATTAGTGCTTTTATTAATATATAATGCTTTATATTAAGTGTATTACATAGATTGAATTTGATACAAGAGTGATAAATTGATAAAAAGGGTGAATTTTTGATGGCGTATAAATTTGGGTCACATGGTTTTGTATTCTTTGATGAGATTCCAAATCCTCCATTTGAATTGAAGGATATGGGGATTGAAAAGAGGATGACTTCAAGTTATTATTTTGATAATAATTCTAGAGATATAAAAGGATATTTGTTTCAATATACCTTAAAAGGGCATGGAATATTTGAGACAAAGAATGAAAAATATTATATTGAGCAAGGGCAAGCATTTTTTGTTGAAATTCCAGATGACGAAAAATATTATTGTCCAGAGGATTTAGATGAAGAGGGGTGGCAGTTTTTATATATACATTTTGAAGGAACTGCTGTTAAGCCATATTATGATAAGATAGTACGAAAAATTGGCAAAATTATTACACTTCCTGAAAATAGCAGTGTTATACAATATTTATTAAAGTTTTATGAAAATTTAAGTGATGGGATGCATATTAAGCCTTTTGTAGGTAGCGAAACTGTTTTTCATTTTTTATGCTTATTATGTAGTAAGGTAGCCTATAATCAAGATGAATATTCTATAAGGACAAGAACTGCAATAGAGATTATGAAAAATGAATTTTCAAAACTTGAAGGAATTGATGCTTTAGCAGGACAGCTTGGTATATCCTTAAGTCATTTTACCAGAGAATTTACAAAGGAAACGGGGATAAATCCATTAAAATATCTCATAAACCTTAAGATGCAGCATGCAATGCATTTGTTACATAACACAGAACTTTCAGTAAATGAAATTGCTTTAAGATGTGGTTTCTCTTGTGGAAACTATTTTAGTAAAGTATTTAAGAAAAACACACAGCTAACACCATATCAGTTTCGTAATGAAAGAAATTGATTAATTAATAAAGCATATAAGGCTAGATATTTCAAGTGAATTAGAAATGTCTAGTCTTTTTTATGCAAAATTTGAATCACAACATTAATTTTTATTCAGCATTCCTACATGGCCATTTTTAAAATAAGATCTAAATAAATAAGACATTTTCTCTGAAGCAGGAGTACAGTTTGACTTTAACCACCAATCAATAGTACCGATTAAAGCATTAGCGGTAAATAAGAACGCCATTTCTTGTATCTCCGGGGAGCAGTCTTTATCGCTTACAAGAAAAGAGCTTCGCAATTTTTCACGCTCTCTTAACATTAAGATGATGTTGCTGCGCAGTCTAGACATAAACCATATGTTACATGAATCATCCAGCATTGCCAGATATAATCGACTGTTTTCAGCAAAGTGATCAAATAGTTTCACCCAGGGATCAGATCTTTGGTCTTCATCAAGATTCTTAAGGCTTTCTTTAGGAGGACCTAAATCTTTCTTCATTTTTTCCATTGCATCTTCAAAAATTTTTAGTACAACGTCGTATTTATCTTGATAATACCTATAAAAGGTAGAACGATTAATCATGGCTCTATTAGTGATATCACCGACTGTAATATTATCGAAATGTTTTTCAAAAATAAGATCAATAAGAGCATCTCTTATTTGCTGATGTGTCCTTTTTGTTCGAATATCATGTTTATTCTGCAACATTTTCACTCCTTTGTTGTATATAAAACAAACAATAAATATTGTTGGTTGAATACAAATCTATATCTGATATATTTTAATTATAGCAACAAGGTGTTGCATAAACAATAAATACTGCATAAGGAGAATTACTATGAATAATTTAATTTTTAAAGATGATCAATTCGCATCCAAGGTATTGGGACTTCTTGGAGACACTGCTTTCAAAGCTGCTGATATAGGAGAGGTGGTTTCAACAGCAGAGAAAATTAAAGAGGGAGACTATCAAAGCTGGTGTGAAGAATGGACCAAAACAGCCAAGCGTTTGCAAAAAGTTGCAGAGGATAGCTATTCAGATGGTCACTTGATAAGTGCAAGAAAAGCCTATCTTAGAGCTTCTAATTATTATAGAATTGCAGAATTTTACCTTCATGAAAATCCAGAAAATCCAAAGATAGAGGAATTATATAATGCAAGCCTAGATTGCTTTTCTAATGTTATGAAACTTAATAAGCCTGTTATTGAAGAAGTGAAAATCCCCTATGAAAATACAACACTTACAGGACATTTTTATAAATTAGAGGATTCGAATGAACCAAAACCAGTTTTAATTGCTATGACTGGCTTTGATGGAACAAAAGAAGCATTTTACGGAATGGCAATGGATGCACTTGAACACGGTATGCATTGTATTACTTTCGAGGGGCCAGGACAAGGAGAGGCCGTACATAAACAACAACTATTTTTCAGACATGACTACGAGAAGGTTATAACTCCAGTGGTAGAGTATCTGATTACAAGAAAAGAAGTAGACTCAAAGAAGATTGTCTTATGGGGACAAAGTTTAGGTGGGTACCTTGCTCCTAGAGCTGCAGCTTTTGAACATCGACTTGCAGGCTGCATAGCAAATGGAGGAGTATATGACTTTTTAGGAGGATTTACAAGTATCTTTAATATGCCAAGAGAAGAATTTTTAAATTTTGAACTTTCTGATTCAGAGGGATTTAATAAAGCAGCTAAGGAAAAAATGGAATTAAACTCAAAAGCAAAATGGAGTTTTTCACATGGAATGTATGTATTTGGTGTAACTACCCCTGCTGAATTCATTCTAAAGGTTGGAGATTTTTATATGAAAGGATTAGCAGAAAAAATACAATGCCCTACCTTAATCGTTGATTCGGAAAATGACAAACTGCTCAGAGATCAAGCAAGGCAACTGTATGAGGAGCTTACCTGCTATAAAGATTTTATTTTATTTACAGCTGAAGAAGGTGCTGAATTCCATTGCCAAGCTGGAGCTAAATTAATCGCAAATGAACGTATCTTCAGTTGGATTGAAAAGATTCTTAAGAGTATATAGATAACATAAGATTTAAATTGTTATATTTATAAGGAGAGATGAAAAATGTCAAAAGTGGTTATTTTTAAGGGTAGTCCAAGAAAGAATGGGTATACTACAAAATTATTAGATCAAGTAGCAAAAGGAGCAAAATCCAAAGGTGCAGAAGTTATTGAATTTGATTTAAATGATAATGGAATTCGTGGATGTCAAGGATGTTTTTATTGTCGTACTCATGATGGCTGTGCTGTTAATGATTATTTACAGCCAATGTATAAAGCTATTGATGAGGCAGATGCTATTGTATTTGGTTCCCCAATATATATGTTCCAGATTACAAGTCAGGCAAAAACTTGGTTAGATCGTACGTTTCCAATGGTTGAAGAGCTTCCTAATAAGTTTATTCCTAGACATCCAGGTAAAAAGTTAATAACTGTATTTGCTCAAGGAAGCTTAGATCCTAAAAAAGGCGCAGAAGCCATTAAATATGTTAATAATATTTTTGATGTGTTTGGTTGGAACTTGGAGGATTGCATCCACTACTGTGGAACTGATGATGAAGATTTTAATGAGTTATCTTTAAGAGCATTTAAAGATGGAGAAAATTTAGCTTAGTAAATATGTCATGAATTAATAATAGAAATAAATAACAGATTGTATATTTAAAATCCCAGTAAAGCTTATGAAAATTGCTTACTGGGATATTTTTTTCATATTTACATCTCTAATATTGCGCTGTACTTCTAGATATTGTTTTTTAAATATTTTGTTGATGTGCTTTTTTGCATAAAATATCACTATATCCTTTTATCAATAATATAATTGTGATAATGCTAGATAAAAGGTCTGTTATAGGTTGAGCGAACCATAGTCCGTCTTGACCAATTACCTTTGGTAAGAAAAATATAGTTAGTGCTAATATCACTGATTGCCTTGATATACTTAATAGTACGGCGGTTTTAGGTTTACCTGTTAGCATCATGAAGCCAGATCCAAAGGTAGGGATGGAAATAAGAAAGATAAGCACTGTATATTTTTTTAAGCCATTTATAGAAATATTCACAAGTTCAGGGTTCTGCGTAAAAAGACTAACGGCGAATTTGGGGAATAGCTGCATAATTATAGCACTAACTGCCAAGAATCCAGTGCTAAACAAAACAGCAAGGGCAAGAGTCTTCAGGGTTCTGCCATAGTTCTTTTTTGCATAATTATAACCGATAATGGGCTGAAAGCCTTGAGCTATTCCATAAACTGGCATCAAAAATAACATTGTAATGGAGTTTAGTACAGTCATTGCGCCAATTGCTAGTTCTCCACCATATAAATTTAAGGAATAATTGCTTACAATTTGTGCAATACTTATGGATAATTGATTAGAAAATGGAACTAACCCAATTAAGAAAATAGCTTTTACAATTGAAATATGTAATTTGAAATTGATCTTTTTAAGTATTAAAGTATTTTTTAATTTCATGAAATAATAAAGTCCAAGAATTACGGTAGTAAATTGAGCAATGACAGTAGCAATAGCTGCACCTTTTATTCCCATGTGAAATACATATATAAATAAGGCATCAAGTAATATATTAAGAATGCACCCTGTGATTGTAATAGCAGCTGAAAATATAGGATTTCCATCAGAACGAACGATAAAAGGCAGACAAAATCCCAGCATATTAAAAATAGTACCAGCCATGATGATTGTAATAAAATCTTTGGTATAAGATAATATTTCACCGTTTATACCCAGCCATCCTAATATTGAATTTTGAAATATCAGATACAAACTGGTGACCAAAAGCCCTAAAACAATGCTTAGAGATAGTGCATTTCCAGCAAAATTTTCAGCTTCTTCTTTATTGCCTTCTCCGAGTTTTATAGAGATATTAGAGCTGGCCCCCATTGATATGAGAGCAGATAACGCTACTACTATTGTAGTAATTGGCATTGTAAGGCCAATTCCAGTTAAGGCTAGAGTTCCGACTTCTGATATATTTCCTATAAACATCCGATCAATTACTATATAAAGTGAATTAATCAATAAACTGAGTACTGTTGGAACTGAATATTGTATAAGTAATTTTCCAATAGGTTTTTGTTCAAGTTCTTGTATTTTGTCCATTATGTAACTTCTCCTTTAGATATATTAAAGATATATAATATCTTTAATTCAAATATAAAAACCCATATATTAATGGGTAAATATTTATTCTTTGTTGTTTTTGCAGTTTGATTTATTTTGAGTCAGATCATATAGTTTTTTATCTTCTAGATAATTTTCTAGTACATTTTCAGCTTCTGACATTACTTTTTCAATCAAACATTTGCTATTTTCATTTAAATTGCAAACAAATAATGAGCCAGTTCCTTCAGTGGCCTTAATAACATCCATAAAAGAAATAGACTTCATGTCTTTACGCAAAACGTAACCTCCATTTGCACCTGGAGTTGACTCAATTAAATCAGCTTTTACCAGCTGAGTTAAAATTTTTGAAAGATATGTAGTAGATAAATTAAAGTGTTCCGCTAGAGCACTTACGCTTAGTTTCTCACTTTTCACATTTTCCATCATATATACAATTGTATGTAGAGCATAATTTGTTGCTTTTGTATATTTCAAATTAAAACCTCCTAAAAGATATTGAAGAGTTTATTTATCTATAATAATAAATATAATAAATTGTTTTGTCAATAATTATTTTACGCATATATTTATAATCTACAAAATTTAATAAATTTAAAATATTGACAAAATTAATTTATGCCTTTATAATAGCGACAAATAGACTCTATAATATACTTGATTCTAAAGTAACTACAAAATGAGGTGTTCTAAGAAATAGTGAGAAAAAACTGTTAGAGGCTTTAAGAATTATTACTTAAATTTCTGTTAATTGAATTTGAAAAGTTTTTAGGTATATTAAAGATATCAAATCTCTTTAATATATACTATAACAAGTTATATCTAAAAATTATAAAAAGTTAATTAAGAAGCTTACAAACGCTTATTTATGAAAGTTACTTTTTGAAAGAAGGTGATATAAATCTGAATAATTATGTAAATAGTGAAGTTCGTTTACTTTACTTGAAGTATTTATCTAATAATAATTTTATGAGAATATTATAATATTTTGAATAAAAATTGGAATTAAAAAAGGAGTTGTTAATAATGAAAGTTGTAGCTTTTAATGGTAGCCCAAATAAAAATGGAAACACTTATCATGCCTTAAAATTAATTGCAGAGGAATTAGAAAAACAAGATATAGAAGTTGAAATAATACATGTAGGTGGTCAAGCTATAAGGGGATGCATGTCATGTTGGGGGTGTTATAAAAATCAAAATGAAAAATGTATTTTAAAGGGAGATTCTGTAAATGAATGGATTGAAAAAATGAAAAAGGCAGATGGGATAATACTAGGTTCTCCTGTACATTATTCAGGAATAAGCGGGGCAATGAAATCTTTCTTGGATAGAGCTTTTGTTGTTAATGAAAATAATGGCAGCATATTAAGACATAAGGTTGCTGCAGCTGTTGTAGCAGTTAGACGTTCTGGAGGTACGGCTGCACTTGATCAGCTAAACAAGTACATTAATTATTCTGAGATGTTAATGCCATCATCAAGATACTGGAACGTTATTCATGGCACAACTCCAGGAGAAGTTATACAGGATGAAGAAGGGGTTCAAATAATGAGGACCTTAGCTAAAAATATGGCTTGGCTGCTTAAACTTGTTGAGTATGGAAAAGATAATATAGAAGCCCCAGAAAAAGATGATAAAATACTTACAAATTTTATCCGTCAATAATCTATAGCACTGATAAAGGAAAATGGAGGAATATAATATGAAAATAGTAGATAATAATGAATTCGGAAATGAAATAAAAAGTGGAGTTACGGTTGTAGATTTTTTTGCAACCTGGTGCGGACCTTGTAAAATGATAGCACCGATTCTTGAAGAGTTATCAGAGGAAATGAAAGGGAAAGTCAATTTTATAAAAGTAGATGTAGATAAAAGTGTGGAGTTATCAGATAAATATCGCATTTCAAATATACCCACAGTGGTTGTCTTTAAAAATAATGAAAAGGTGAATCAATTTGTAGGCTTCTTACCAAAGGTAGAGATTAAAAGACTGATTGAAAATACTTTATAGAAATTGCAAATGATATTCATATTATGTCTAATTCTGATAAGGCACTAACAGAAATTCGACGTGTACTAAAAAAGGAGGATTGCTTATTGCACCGACATTTGTATTATGAAGGAAAAATTAATAAAATACGAATTTGTTTGATGGAGATGATTGGATTCCGTACTTTTCACCAATGGGAATATGATGAATATGTAGAATTTATCTAAACAATTATTTAAGGAAATCGCATCAGCAAATATTATCCTGAACTTTAAAGATAATATACAAAATATATTGTAGCAATTTATGTTATTAAAATTAAATAAATGAGAAAAGGCACATTTTCATATGAATTGAAGCATATGGATGTGCTTTTTTATTCTTTAGGAATTTATAATAAAGTTAAATCTGTGGATAACTTATTGAAAAGGCCAATTAAGTAGGTTTTGTGTGTCAAAAAGAATAAAAAATAAATCTTATTCGCCTGCCAGATTTTTCTCACATGCGTTCGAAAAGGCAGATGCGTAAAAAAAATCTCCGGCTCCACAGTCGCCTGCGATTTTTTTATTTTGCAAAGAGCTCGTAGGTCTGGAATAAATATATTGAGAATGCTTCTTAAGCTATTTCCATATATTATAACATTACATGTGATGTATAATATGTGATTAATATTGAAGGAGGAGATTAATATGATAGAGGAGTTAACAGGAATTATTATAACTAAAGCTGACAAGAGCTATAATCTTGTTCGCAGGGATGAAAATTTATATTTTAGTTACTATCCAATGGTAATAGTATATCCTAGTAATGCAATAGATGTAGTTAATGCAGTAAATTGGGGGAGAAAGCAAGGTTTAAATATACGTTGTAGAAGTGGTGGTCATAACTATGGATCATTTTCTGTCGGAGATGATGTCGTTGTGATAGATGTTTCTAATTTACTTGATTTTGAAATAGATACTAATGAAGGCTATATAAGAATAGGTGCAGGATATAATCTAGATCAACTTTATAAAAAGATATCCAAGTTTGGATTTGCATTTGCTGGAGGAAGTTGTGGATCTGTTGGTGTTTCAGGAATTACATTAGGAGGAGGAGTTGGCTTTCTACAAAGGCAATATGGATTAGCATGCGATAATTTGATAGAAGCACAAATAGTAGATGCTCTTGGTAGGATAATAACTGCTAATTCATATCAAAATCAAGATTTACTTGCTGCATTAAGAGGTGCAGGAAGTAACAATTTTGGGGTAGTAGTGTCAATGACTTTTAAAGTATATCGGATTTATAAAGTAATAGAATTGACTGCTGAATGGCCTAAGGAGAGAAGATATGAAATAATTCAAGCGTTTCAAAAGGTAGGGGAATATTTAGATAATAGGTATACGATCAGGATTTCTATAAATAAAGATACTATTGGGCTATATGGATTAGGCTTAAGAAGCACAGAAAAAGAAATGAAAGAAGCTTTAGATGTTATATTAAAAGTTCCCAATAAAATGAATTATACAACAAAGCATATTGGTTTTAAGGAATATGTACAGAAATGTCCAGATTTGGCGCCTGCACCAAAAGGATTTAAGATTACAGGATTATTTGCATACAAGAAATTAGGAAAGGAACCTTGTCAAATACTATTTGACTATTTAGATAATGCGCCACCTATAAAGCCAAACATAGAAATTGAACTTCTCTTATTAGGAGGAAAGATTGCAGAAAATGAACATTTGTCTAGTGCTTATCCTCATAGAGGTTCCAAGGTATTAATACAAATTGATGCCGAATGGAATCTTGAATATAGTATTTATGCTGATGTGACAATTAAATGGGTAAATAATTTAAGAAAATCATTACTTCCATATGCAGGCTTTGGGTACCTTAATTATTGTGATATCAATATACCTAATTACTTATATAATTATTTTGGGAATAACGTAGCTTGGTTAAAAACCGTAAAAGAAAAATATGATCCATATAACTTATTTTATTATCCTCAAGGAATAAACTTATAGATGGTGGTCATAATTGAAGTAATATTTAATTCTATCCTATACTTCACAAGGAGAAAAATTTCTAAACATAAAATAATTAAAATAGATAAATAAAGATGGCAGTAGCTAGGAGTAATTCAACTACTGCCAAATAAATCTATAATTATTAATTTAGTGATATACATAGCTTAAGTCAAATATCTAGTATAACGCTTTTTATCACAATATATAATAAGATTACTATCATATTAAATTTTAGTGCTTTATTTTTTTATGTAGCGTTAGGATGGCAGATTCTTGAATAAGTTTATTTCCTTTTGGTTAAAATCACTATTGTGTTATATTCGTTGAAAGGATGAGCGTTGTGAAAGAAAATATTGTAATAGGAATACCAAGAGCATTTTTATATTATAAATACAAAAATTTATGGGAAATTTTTTTTAAGGAATTAAGATGTAAAATTTTAATAAGTCCTGAAACAAATAAACAGATATTAAGGGATGGTGTAACTAATTCAATAGATGAAAGCTGTCTTTCGGCTAAGATTTATATGGGGCATGTACATTATCTAATTGATAAAGTTGATTATATACTGATTCCTAGAATTGTTAACTTCGGTGAAAAGGAAGCTGTTTGCACCAAATTTAACGCAATGTACGATATTGTAAATAATACATTTAAAAATATAAAATTTTTAGACTATAACATAGATGTAAAAGAAAATGAAGGCGAGCTTAAAGCATTTATGAAAATGGGCAAAATATTAGGAGAAAATCCTATAACTGTGTTAAGAGCATATTTAAAAGCTAGAAAAGCTTATAACTTTTATGAGCAGAAGAGATCTAAAGAACAAGAGCAGTTGTTAAATAGCACTGACAAAATGAAAATGCTGATAGTTTCACATCCATATAATATATATGATAGATTTTTAGGATATCCAATAATTAAATATTTAGAGAGCTTTGATGTCGTACCTATTTATGCAGATGTAGCTGATAAGAAACAAACCTCTCAAAAGTCAAAAGCAATTTCCAATACCCTTTATTGGACATATAACAAAGAATTAATAGGTGCAATTGAATATTATTTAAACAAGATTGATGGAATTATATTTATTTCTACATTTCCATGTGGACCAGACTCTCTGGTAAATGAGTTATGCATTAGAAAAGTTAAAGGAATACCTATGACAAATATTATACTAGACGAGTTGCAGGGAGAAGCAGGATTGCATACGAGGATAGAAAGTTTTATTGATATTATTAGAGAAAAGAAAAATAGGAAGGAAGTAAGAAATGGTCAATAAAGAAAGAATAATTAGTTTCCCACATATGGGAAATTATTATATTGCAATAGAATTTTTAATAAAGCATACATTAAATATGAAAATATTAATATCACCCCCAATAACCAAAAGAACTTTAGAGTTAGGTTCAAAATATAGTCCGGATTTTGTTTGCGTTCCTTTTAAGTATAATCTAGGAAATTACATAGAAGCGTTAGAAAAAGGTGCAAATTTTTTAATACAGGCTGGTGGAGGCTGCAGGTTCGGTTATTATGGAGAAGTACAAGAACAAATATTGAGAGATTTAGGTTATGACTTTGAATTTTTAAGTATTTTAGATACTGATCATGTAAATCCTTTTTCAGCATATAGTACATTTGCAAAACTAAATACAAAACTTTCTTTTTCAAAGTTTGCTTATTATTTTATGCTCACCTTAAAAATTGTTGAAAAAATAGATGCAATAGAAGAGTATATTAGAGAAAATATAGGATTTGAAGTTGTGAAAGGAAGCTTTGAGCGGTTACAAAAAGATTTTTTTAATAAAATAAAAACAGTCAAAAGCTTTAGGGATATACATAAAATATATGAAAAATATAATACCTTATTTAGGAATTTAGAAATTAATAAGCCTAAAAATCCAATTAGAGTTGGTATTGTTGGAGAATTATATACTTCAATGGAACCATTTAGCACTTATTTTGTTGAAAAGGAGTTAGCTAAAAAAGGAATTGAAGTAAAAAGGTTTATAACAGTTACATATTTATTTAAAAATCATCCAAAAGAAAAAGAATTAATTAAGATTTCTGGCAAATATTTAAAATATGCCATAGGGGCTGATGGTACTGACAGCGTAGCTCGAACAAAACAGTTGGCAGAAGCAGGATATGATGGTGTCATACATGTAAAACCATTTGGATGCACGCCAGAAGTTAATGCAATGCCAATATTACAAAACATAAGTAATGATTATAAAATGCCAGTATTGTATTTTAGTTTTGATTCACAAACCTCCGAAACTGGAATAAAAACAAGATTGGAAGCATTTTATGACATGCTTATGATGAAAAAGGAGAAGCAAAAGTGGATAAATGTTATTTAGGAGTAGATATAGGCTCTATATCTACAAAAGGTGTAATAGTAAATGAAAATAATAAAATAATAGCAGAAAAGTATATTTGGACGGAAGGGGACCCTATTAATGCCGTAGAAGAAGTAATTCATGACTTAAAAAAACAAGTTGAAGGAAAAAACATTAAAGTCAAAGCGGTAGGAACAACTGGTTCAGCAAGAAAATTAATAGGAACGATTTTAAACGCACAAGTTATTAAGAATGAAATTACAGCACATGCAATTGGAACAATTTCTATTTATCCTGATGTAAGAACAATTTTTGAAATTGGAGGGCAGGATTCTAAAATTATTTTAATAGAAGATGGAATAGTAGTTGATTATGCAATGAATACTTTATGTGCAGCAGGAACGGGTTCTTTTTTATCCTCTCAAGCAGAAAGGCTTGGACTCAAGGTAGAGCAGTTTGGAGAATTTGCATTAAAATCAAAAAAACCAACTAGAATAGCCGCTAGATGTACTGTTTTTGCTGAATCCGATTTAGTGCATAAAGCTCAAATAGGATATAAAAAAGAAGACATTGTAGCTGGATTATGTAGAGCTGTTGTTACCAATTATTTAAATAATGTTGGAAAAGGAAAAAGAATAAAATCACCAATTGTATTTCAAGGTGGGGTTAGTAAAAATATCGGAGTAATAAAAGCATTTGAAGAAGAAACAGGTGAAAAAATTTATGTTGATAAGTATGCACATTTAATGGGGGCCCTAGGAGTAGCAATACTTGCAAAAAATTCAGGAAAAGAACAAGATTTTGATTTTGATATAGTAGAAATGAATTTTGAAACTAGAGGTGTAGAATGTGGAAAATGTGCAAATAATTGTGAAATTATTTGTATTTATAAAAATGATGATCTAATTGATGCGTGGGGAAATAAATGTGATAATGGAGCAGTTGTTTGATAAATAATTATTTTAAGAGTTAATTTAGCTGATTTACTATTATTATAAAGTCATAGTGCTTTATTAAATATAAGGAGGAGCATATTATGGCAAAAGCAGCAGGTAAAACAGGTTCAGGCCCAACATCACTTGTAGCTATAGAACAATATTTTCCAGAAGGAGAACGTATTATTGTGGATAACTTGGCGCATCGATTAATACCTTCTGGCGGAGTTTTTTTAAAGATGATGCGTTTTAATTTAGTCAGGGATTGGATGGTTAAAGTGACTGAAAAAACATTTCCTGGTCTTTGGAGTTGCATGATGTGTAGAAAGAAATACATAGATGAAAAATTGATAAATTCAGTTAATGACATGGAAGCGGTAGTTAATTTAGGCGCTGGATTTGATACGCGATCATTTAGATTACCGGAACTATCACACATTCCTGTTTGGGAAATAGACCAGCCTAAAAACATTGAAACTAAGAAAAAGCAGCTTGATAAGATATTCGAAAGTATTCCTTCAAATGTAAAACTTGTATCAATAGACTTCGACCATGAAGATATAAGTATCATATTAAAATCACATGGATACTCAATAAATAAAAGGACATTTTTTATATGGGAAGGTGTTACACAATATTTAACTGAAGATGGAATTAGAGCAACCTTTGACTTTCTTACTAAAGCTGCACCAGGTAGCCTCCTTGCTTTCACTTATGTTCTTAAAGATTTTATAGAGGGACACAATATGTATGGATGGGATAAAATGTATAAAGAATATGTAACGAATAATATCTGGATTTTTGGCATGGAGCCGGAAACATGGCCAAGTTTTCTTAAAGAGTATGGTTGGCAGGTAATTGAGGATATAAGTTATGAGGAAATAGCTGATAAGTATGTTAAGCCTACTGGCCGTAAGCTTGCTTCAACTCAAGTGGAGAGAATGATTTATGTGAAAAAGTTATAATAGTCTTCTACTAAATTTAGATACTAGACTTTTGATAATTTTAGGGATGATAGAATTCATATTTCTAAGAAATATGAATCAGTGAAAATAAATAACAGATTGTAAAATGCAGTATTCAAGAAATTTACAATTTTTTCATACGTGGTTCTAACAAAATACATACAAAAAGCCCCAATAAAGGGGCAAAGGGAAATTATAAAAATGAAGAGAGTATATCACAAAGTTACTATTATTATATGAATATTAGTTTTAAATGATACTAAATACTAATAAAATCACCTTAATTCTAATTTAATAATTCTTGTTTTAAGATTTCCAAAGCTTTTCTTAGAGATTTATTCACAGCTTGTCTTGATATTTTAAATAGTTTTGCAATTTCTATATCTGATAATTGTAAATAGAATTTATAAAATATAATTTCTTTTTGTCTAGGATTTAGGAATGAAATCAAATCCTTGAAAGCTATGTCTGAATATTCATCATCCTTTTCGTTACAATCGATTACATCTAATATTTCTGTTTCTGATGTGAAAGTCATTGATTCTTTATCTTTAGCTATCTTATGAAATAAGGATATAGACTTGTTATTAAGACATTTGTAAATGTACATTAATATATCTTTATCCGTATTAAATTTTTGCTCATCTATTACTTTTAAAAGTTCGTATAAATATATGGTGAGATCTGTTTCTGCTTCGGGATATTTTAGTTTATAGCTTAGATATTTAATCTTAGAGCTAAAGTGAGTCAAAATATCACAAAAGACTTCTTGATTATTATGAAATGCTTCAATATCAGATAATAATAAATTTGTAGGCATTTGGCACCTCCTAAATTCTCTTAAGAGTTCTAATTACCTACTAAAAGCAAATCTTTTTGAAATATGTAAACCTTAAAATTCAAAAAAAGTAAAAAATGACTAATACAATATGAAATTGTATTAGTCATTTAAATTAACAACTTTAAGCATCAAGTAAATGTATATTTCTATGTTTTTAATCATAATTTTTCTGAAACGGTAAGATCAATTTATGAACACATCAAAATCAAGCATGACATGATTTAATCTTTAATTTAGGATTGAAATAATTACAAATAAGCCAAGTATATCAACTTATTAGATATAAAGCGATACAATATACTCATAGTGGTCATAATAACTCAAACATATCTATGATGATCTTTTTTCTAATCCTCATATTACTAAACTTTCTTAAAATCTTTTATACGCTGTGTACTAATTATTGCTAAGGGATATAAATTCAATAACATTTTTTAAGACATTACTTTTCAAATAACATGTTTTCATGATTAGGAGGTAAAAAGAATGAATATTAAAATGTATGATGTAATAAAACTGGCACAGATGAATAATAAAGAGGCTATGCAATCCTTAATTGATAAATTTATGCCTATAATATTAAAGTATCAATATAAACTAGGATATGCTGAAGCAAGAACAGATTTGATAATCGAATTTATACAAGTAATAGATAAGATTGATCTATGTAAATTCGATAGCGAAAAGGAGGGAACGTTAGTGGTATATATAAATAAAGCTTTAATTAGCAGACGTATCAACCTATTAAAAAAACATATTATAAATGGAAAGCAGAGTTCAGAAATATGTATTGATATTATTCCAGATAGAGGAGTACAAGATAATAAGTTCGATAATTTTTTAGTAAAAGAAATTCTTTCTAAAGAAATAATAACAGATAAACAAAGAGTCATTCTAATTAATCGATATTTGAGAGATAAAAGTGATGCAGAGATTGCTTGTAACTTAAAAATAAGTAGACAAGCTGTATGTGAAAATAGAACAAGGGCTATTTCAAAAATAAGAAAGTATCTAAATGTTGTTTAGTGAAAAATTTAAAGAATACCATTTTTCAAAATGGGTAATAGCAAAGCTTATAGAGTTGATATTAATTTCATAAAAAAATAATATTATTAATATGTAAAACGTAAGAAGTGAGGTTCCTTTAGAAAACTTCACTTCTTATTTTTTATTTATTAAATTTTAATTTAACCGTTAAAGTAAGCTGGCTTTTATAAAAGATTATATTCCAAAGTTTGAAATATTATATGCAGCAAAATATCTTACAGGATTTGAACAAGAATCATAGTACTCAGAAGCTACAGATTCATAGACAACATAGGCATAAGTTGACCCCATTACAACACCTTCTGATAATGGAGGAAGTGTTGTAGTGCTTTTTAGCGTTTTTGTCTTTGAACTTTGATCCCAAGTGTATGAATATAATGTAGAATTATTTGTTCTTCCATAAGAGGATGAAATCATCATTTTATCTCCTCTAACTGAAATGCCTTGTGTTTTAATAGGAACTGAAATCTCGAACTGATATGGTAATGTTGGATTAGTAGTTGTCTTATTATTTACTGCATAACATCGTGCAAATGATTGGCTGGAATCACTTTCAGAAAATTGTGCAATCCAAAGATAATCATTTACAGCATCATAACACATAGTTGAAGCAGCATAGCTTAAATTTGCTACTCTATTATATGTGACACTTAAAACTTTGTTGCTACATTTTTCTAATTGAGAATATTTAAAACATCCGACAGAGTTTCCATTCGAAACCCAGATGTTACCATCTCTATTACAATCATAGGCAACACCACCTACATGTTCAGTACCAGGTAATTTGATTGTTCCGTAATAAGATTTATCACTCTCATTAAATACATATATGACTGAGTTATGCTCATGGTCTTTACAATATGCAGAAATCAACAAGTAATCACCTGCAAAAGTAATACCTTGTGGAACCATATCAGAACATCCGCCAGACATAGAAGCATCACGTACAAGAGTGTAGATATCATAGGTAGATGATGGTGATGGATATGATGCTGCATTAGCAATAATTCCATTACTAATGGTACCTGCACCTGCAATACTTAACATCATTACAAACATTACAATTTTCATAAATATATTTTTCATTGTCATTTCTCCTTTTTAAATAAGTGGTGCACCCACTTATTATTTTAAAACATATGGTATTGTAATACAAATTTTATTAAATTATATAATTAAGTAAAATTTTTGTTATTTAAAAAGTAATTTTTTGTTGACTATTAGTCTTTTATTAAAAATAAAAGTTAACAAAAAACTAGTCTATAGCTGACTTTTAATGATTTATAGTTTAATTTAAAAAATTATATCTTAAAATTAAAGCATTATTTCATTTGTAGTATAATCTAATTTATTTCAATAAAAAGTTTTCATAAGTTTATATTTTTACATCCTAAAACAAAAATTAGAAAAATTCTTATATTTTGTGCATGTATTTCTATTAGTAATGCAATATTCTTTTGATCTTTTTAAAAAAATATTTTTTATTGCTAAAAAATACTTTTATTTAATATACTATAATTAATTGGTAAATTTAATATTATTTAGGAAAAATAGATTGGAAGTGATATGATTATGAGAAAAACAAAATTTTGTTTGTTATTTTTAATAATTTTTCTAACAGCATGCTCAGCAAATACTGCTAATAATACAAATAATTTAGAGGATAATAGTAGTAATAAATCAAGTCAAACCTCCATCCAGAATAATGATGATTCAACCAAAGAAAAGCAGGTTTCTTCTAATGATAGAATGAAAGAAAATAATGAAGATAATGCTAAAGGTAAAAGTGAAATAAATAATAAAGATAAGGCTAATTCAGAACAAAACATTACTGAAAAAGTTAAAAATTATATTTTGAGTGGTCAAGAAAATAAATCAGAAGCACAGAAAATAAAATGGAGTGAAACTTTTTTAGATAAAGTTGATATTGAAAGTTTATATAAGAAATATATAGACAGTGGAGGAAAAGGTGATAACGTAGAGAACTTTGCGATATATATGACTAAAAATGCACCTGTTTTAAGTAACTGGAAAGAACTATTTGAAAAAGATTTATATGATAATTATGGAGAAAAAGTAGCAAGCTTAGAACCTTTGGGGAATGATTTATATCAAGCATATGTTATAAAAGAAGGTAAGGAAGTACCTTATGTTGTAGTTTCGGCAAGAACTGGCTATTTTCATGGATAAGATCTAATAACATTATTGCATAAAAAAATCGGCAGCAACGTCATCATTGCTGCCGACTAGACTTGTATATATGATTTTTGAAAATTAGAAGAAATAAAAGGAAATTATGCTTTAGTTCTGACACGAAAATTTATAAATTACTTACCTTACTCTTAAAACTTGTCCTACATAGATGAGATCAGGATTTGAAATTCCATTCCATGCTTGAAGCTGAGCTACTGTAGTTCCAAACTTTGCAGCGATTCCGCTTAAAGTGTCACCAGACTGAACAGTATAGGTGGTAGTTCCTCCAGAACTTCCAGCAGATACCTTAAGAACTTGTCCTACATAGATGAGATCAGGGTTTGAAATTCCATTCCATTCTTGAAGCTGAGCCACTGTAACACCAAATTTTGCAGCAATTCCACTTAAAGTGTCACCAGCTTGAACAGTATAAGTTGTACCACTAGGTGGTGGAGTAGTTCC
Organism: Bacillota bacterium; assembly: GCA_023435985.1. Classification (GTDB taxonomy): domain Bacteria; phylum Bacillota; class Clostridia; order Clostridiales; family Clostridiaceae; genus Clostridium. The sequence goes on from JAEZKY010000139.1 coordinate 34,658, forward strand.
GCCTGCAAGGGTGCTATACCATTGCTCAGCCCAAACACCTCTTTGAGGTTGGTTACGGTTAACAGGTCTTTCATAGTTATTTATAAATACTTCTGCTAAATAAGTAGGAGTACTTGTACTTTGAGTGAATTGTATAAAATTCATTGGATAAGCACTTGTTGAATAAAATTGCTGACCATTTTCAAGTTCCCATTGTATTCTTCTGCATTGTGTATCAACAGCCTTGTAATCTAGTCCATTTTGGCTTGCCCAATTAGTAAGAATAGATTTTGGAGTCCATTGTACTAAACCGTATCCGCCACCTCCGCTGATTTCATCTATATCTGCAATAATCCCAGATTCTCCTTGCATGTTTCCAAGCATCCCGCAAATAGAATTACTTGTCCACCCCTTGTTTCTAAAAAAAGAATAAATATATCTTGCATTGTCATTCATGTTTTCTGCCATTTTTATGACCTCCCTAATTTATTTTTAAGGTTATCAGCGCTGCATAACTTTCACTAATAATAACGTTTTCTCTTTAAAATCTGTAAACCAGATTTACGTTAATTATTACTTGAAAGGATATGATAAAATGGGAAAGATCGAAACAGCAACACAGTGAATGATTAACTTCATTGATTAGCTAATTTATTTATCTCAAATGTGAATATAAACTCTTTAATCATGAGAGTCAAAAGTTAGTCGAAGGAACCCTACGTTAATTTACAATCTCAATATATATTCAAATAAGTTATATAAATAAGGATTATCGAAATGGATAGCATTTATTATCAGAAATGATTTAAATGCCTAAAATTGAATTGAATGGTTGAAATGATGTAAACAACATTGTATAATGTTTGTTATATATCAAACGTATATAACAAAAGTTTGCGTAAAGTACTACTGGAATTAAATTAAAATATATTGATTAAGGGGTGATTTTGTGAGCAAAATAACAGAGTATATTGAAAGTTTTATTACTCTTGACAACAAGCAATTAAATGAAATTGTAAAACAAGATGAGGAAAGGAATGATATCCAACCATTTGTAGGAGTAGAAGCTGGAAGACTTTTAGGCTTATTAATAAGGTCAAACAATGCTAAAAGAGTATTGGAATTTGGTACGTGCCTTGGATATTCTACGGTATGGATGGCACAAGCTTTAAAGGAAACCGGAGGAAAACTCATATCAGTTGAATATAGGAAAGATTTATATGAAGCAACAAAAAGAAATATTGAATTGGCAGGTTTGTCTGAAGTTGTGGAGCTAATATGGGGAGACGCAAGTGAAGTAATTAATATGGTTGATGGTCCATTTGATATAATCTTACAGGATTCAGATAAATCATTATATTCACCAATGTTAGAAAAGTGTATAAGTTTAACACGTAAAAATGGATTGATAATTGCTGATGATGTTCTTTTTAAACCTATGAATATACCAGAAAAATTTAGTGAACCAGTACACCAATATGTTAAAAAAATTTTTGCAGATAAGCGTCTTTATAGTACTATGCTCCCGATAGGTGATGGTGTGGCTATTAGCGTGAAACTTTGTGATTAAAATAATATATTTTTAAATAAATAGTAAATTATAAAATCGTATTATTCAAGAAATTGAATTTGCGATTTTTTTTAGTGCGTCATTCTGAAATGTTACGCAGTATGTAGAAATTACGTAGCAAATTAAAAAGATGATCTTTGAAAATTAAATAATGAGATTTTACAAAATATGCTATAATTAATGCAGAATAGTAAATTATGGTGAAGAAAATTTATATATAAATATTGAAAGGATGATAAGTTTGTGGAAAATAATGTATATACAAATGCGGATAGATTTCTGGGCTTTGCTGATGTTTATAATAATGCATGACCTAAATGCCCTGAAAAAGTTAAAGAGATATTACTTAAATATTTAGGAAAAAGTCCATCTGTTGTTGTAGACTTGGGATGTGGTACTGGCCTTTCCACAACAATTTGGAGTGAAGTAAGTAATGAAGTCATTGGTATAGAACCAAGTAAAGATATGATTAAATTAGCAAGAGAAAAGGCTTCTGATTTAGAGAATGTTAATTTCGTTTCTGGATTTTCGGACAACACTGGATTAGAAAATAGTTCAGTAGATATCATTACATGTTCTCAATCATTTCACTGGATGAATCCAGAAACCACATTGAATGAAGCGTCAAGAATATTAAAGAAAGGAGGTGTTTTTGCAGTTTATGATTGTGACTGGCCGCCTGTATGCAATTGGAAAGCAGAATTTGAATATAAAAAACTTTTTAAGAAAGTTACGGAAATTGAAGCAAAATATTCGAATATTAAAGACAGTTTTGTGAAATTTGACAAAGAAAATCATCTTTCTAATATTAAAAATAGTTTGAATTTTCGATATGTAAGAGAAATTGTTTTTTCAAATACTGAAATTTGTAATGCAGAAAGATTTATTGAAATTGCTTTGAGTCAAGGAGGACTACAATCTATCATAAAATATAACATAGATGAAATAAATCCATTTATATTGGCTTTTAAAGAGAAAATTATTGATATTTTTGGTACAGCTCAATTTAAAATAGATTTTTGTTACCGTATGAGAATTGGAGTTAAATAGAAATATACTGCACAATTTTAAAATACTACGCAATATGTAGATTTGGTGAAGTAAATAAAATATATTCTTTGAAAACTGAATAATGTGATATTTAAAAATCTGTTATAATATTTATTAAACAAAAGAAAGTTTATTTAATAGATATTATTGATATGGATGTTAAGGTTAAGAAGATATGCCTGTTTGTGATGTTGCAACAAATGTACAGATATTGGGCAGTAAGTGGAAACTATTAATTATAAGAGATTTAATAGATGGACCAAAGTGAAACAGTGAATTATTAAAGTCTCTTCAAGGTTATCACAAAAGATTTTAACTCAGTCATTAAAATCAATGATTGAAGATGGGATTATTGACCGCATTGATTTTAATAAAAAGCTTTTACATGTGGAGTATAAGCTATCTACTTTAGGTGAAAGTTTAAAGCCAGTTATTGAAACAATTAAGCAATTGGGACATTTGTATAAAGAACAATTATAGGAACCTTTTTGTGCGTACTGTTCATATAAAAAAAGTCTTGATATAATAGTTTTATGAAGGAGCTGATATTATATGAAGACAGTTTTAGAAGTTATAAAAGAAAGAAGATCTATAAGATTTTTTAAAGAAGAACAGATAAAAAAAGAAGAGTTAGAGAAAATTTTAGAGGCTGGTTTATGGGCGCCGTGTGCAGGAAGCCGACAAGAGGTGAAATTTGTTGTAGTTCAAGATAAGAGATTAAATGATGAATTGGGAAAGATAAATAGAGAACTTTTCGGAACTGCAAGGAGAAATGATAAATCAAGTGGAAGTATTGCTGATGATGATAGTATTAAAAGTGCTTTTTATAAAGCTCCTGTAGTAATTTATTTATTTGCACCAGATAATTATTCTGATGCAATTCAGGACTGTTGTGTTGCAAGTCAAAATATTATGATTGAAGCAGCAGAAATAAATATTGGCTCTGTTTATATTTCAAGAGGAGAAAAAACATTTGAAACTGAATTAGGTAAGAAAAGTAAGGAAAAATGGGGATTAGATAGTACTTATCAATGTCATAGTATTATTCCTATTGGTTACATATCTAAAAATGGTAAACCACATCCAAGGAAAGAAAATAGAATTATTTTTGATTAAAAAGATTTATGTATTGTTTAAAATTTAATAACGTATTTAAACATCACATTATCATAGTAATAGATAGATAATGTGATATTTTTTATGTACAATACTTCACAATATTACTAAATTATGCAGTAGTTTAATACTCACGTAAAACATAATAGAGAGTAACACATCAAATGAAAATTAAACGATACGTCATTTACCATAAAATGGTATAATATATATGCGGTTAATTTAAGCGCAAAAATATATAGAGGAGTAGATTATATGAGAATTCTAATTACGCCAATGTCAGCAATGGTTGAAACAAAAGGGCCATTTTCAAGAGCTACATTGTTAGCAAATGAATTTATTAAGAAAGGCCATGAAGTAGCATTATGTGCAGCAGAAGATCCAAACTATCATAGCATAGAAAACGTAAAAAATTATTATGCTCCTATCCCATCAATATTAGGAATTTCTGAATTAGCAGATAAAAGTACCTTAAAAGAGGCACACGAAAAAACGATGAATAGTTTTGAAGATGTTTTGAATTTTATAGGAGCAATTGATGAAGAATTTTTTGCAAATGATGTATATTACATTAGAAAAGCAATACAAGAATTTAAGCCAGATGCGATTTATTCAGAATTTAGGGTGGCAGCTATTGTTGCTGCTAAACTAGAAGGTATAAAAGTTGCTACGGGGTTTAGCTTTCCAGTACAAAAAAGTTTTGCATGTAATCCTGAGTATAGTGGAGGAGTAAATAAATATTTAGAAAAGAACAATTTAAATAAGGTAGAATCTGTTTTAGAAATTTTTGATTGGGCTGATTTAAAGATTGTTCCAAGTTCACATGAAATAGAACCAATGGAGGGAGAAAATATAATTTTTGTTGGACCACTTTCATTGCCAAATAGTATACAGGTCAAAGGCGAAAAAAATAAAATAGTTGCATATATGGGGAATGGCACAGTATCACCTATGAAATTAATAGAAGAATTAACTAAGGCTTTTGAAAATTCTAAATATCAAGTTTATATTGCGACAGAGCAGGTTGAACCATATAAAAAAAATAATATAACTGTGAATAAAAAATTTGACTTTAGTAAGTTAATGCCAGAAGCAATAGTATATATAAATCATGGTGGTCAAAATAGTATTATGACAGGTTTAATATATGGAGTTCCACAAATTATGTGTCCAGGGAATGTATTTGAAAGAAAGTATAATGCATCTTCTATAGTCAAATTAAATGCTGGAAAGATGGTAGAAGTAAATGATTTTAATTGCAAAACAATAAAAGGAATAGTTGATGAATTTAATGAAAATAAAACATATGAAAATAACGCCAAGAAAGAAGGAGAAGTCCTATTGAGTCTTGGAGGAGTTAATAAGGTAATCCAAGCTATTGAAGCACAAGTATAGTGTGAAAAAAATATATATAATGCAATTATCAATGAAATTGAAAATTGGTTTGATGTTCAAGAAAGTATTGAAAAAATTTTAGATTAATATATAATGTAACTATACTAAAATATAAACATGAAAAAAATATAAATGTAAAGGTGATGTAAATATGCTAAAAGAGGTAGTTTTAAATTAAACTAACTGAATAGAGATTATTTTAAAAAGTATATGAAAAAAGCTTGAATAATTCAAGTTTTATTTGTGGCATAATCAATTAATGAGAATGTTGATATCGCCATGTTTATTTGTGCACTCTAAAAATAATCAATATATAATGAGCATGTTACATCTTTATCATAAGAATAGGAAGCCGTGTTCTAAACACGGTATTTTTATGCCTATTTTTATTACATTTATAGATATGTTATGAGATTTTAATTTATATAGTTTAATTATAAACTGTATAAATTAAAGTTGTATATTTCATGTTTGTATTTACGTTATATGATTATAAGGCTGTAAATGAATTTCTATGTTCATCTGCAGCCTTTTTTTATTTATTTTTAAGGAGAATATTATGAAAATTTATATATTTAAAATTGAAGATTGCAAAAGAAAGAGAAATTTTTTAAGAAATACTAGGATGGTGATTATTAATGGTTAATAGACTTTCAGTATATAAAATTTATTTATTATTTTCAGCTATTACCGCTATGTGTTTTTCATTGACAGCTACAGTTATGATAGTGTATCACATTGAAAATGTTCATTTAAATCCACTTCAGCTTATACTTCTTGGAACTGCTTTAGAAACAGCATGTTTTATATTTGAAATTCCTACAGGTATAGTTGCAGATGTTTATAGAGTTGGAGGTGGCGATTATGAAGAAAACAATTAATATAGGAATTGTTGCACACGTTGATGCTGGAAAAACAACCATAACAGAAAATCTATTATATTGTAGCGGAGCTATAAAGTCAGTCGGAAGGGTTGATTTGGGTAACACACAGACAGACTCTATGGAGCTTGAACGTAAAAGAGGAATTACTATTAAATCATCAACTGCATCGTTTACTTGGAAGGATATTAAAGTAAATATTGTTGATACACCAGGTCATGTAGATTTTATTTCAGAAGTTGAACGCTCATTAAGTATTTTAGATGGAGCAATAATAGTTATATCAGGCGTAGAAGGAATTCAGTCACAAACAAGAATTCTATTTAACACCTTAAAGCAGCTGAACATTCCAACAATAATTTTTATAAATAAATTAGATAGAATTGGAGCAAATTCCACTAAAGTGTTAGAAGAGATAAAAAAGAATATGTCTAATAAAGTAGTTAAATTACAAGAAGCATACAATGAAGGAAGTAAAGATGTTTATATAAAAAATATATCTAATACATGTATGATAAATGATGATGTTATTGATGTTTTATCTGATTTAGATGAAATATTCTTAGAAAAATATATTAGTGGCACAGAAATTAATAAAGAAGAATTACAAGAAAAACTCATATCGTATGCAAAGGAAGGAAGTTTATATCCAGTATTTTGTGGTGCAGCAGCGATTGGGCTTGGAATTGAAGATTTATTAGATGGGATTTGCAGCTATTTTCCATCTGCAAATAGTGATTTTGATGATGATTTATCTGGAGCGGTGTTTAAAATCGAGAGGACAAATACAAATGAGAAGAAGGTTTATGTAAGATTATTTAAAGGAAAAATATCTGTAAGAGATAAAATTCAAGCACCTAATAAGGAAATGGCAGAAAAAGTAAAGAAAATTAATAGCTTAGAAAACGGAAAAATTGTTGAGGTGCAGAGTATAGAAGCAGGGGATATAGGTATTTTGTATGGACTTACAAGTTTTCAAGTTGGAGATGTAATTGGAATTTCAAATAATAAAATTAAAAGTATATCAATGGCTAAGCCAACCTTAAAAACAACTATTTCTGCAATAGATAAGGAAAAAAATTCTGAGCTACTTAGGGCACTAACATTTCTTTCAGAGGAAGATCCACTATTAGAATTAGAGATGAATGACATCGATAAAGAAATTCATGTTAATTTATTCGGTGAAGTTCAAATGGAAATACTGATTTCTATAATAGAGGATTTCTATGGAATAAAAGTAGAATTTTCAAATATTCAGACCATTTATAAGGAAGCACCGAAAGGTGTTGGAACATCAATAATGCATATGCAGGAAGACTTAAATCCTTTTTGGGCAACGGTAGGCCTAAAAATAGAACCTTTAGGAAGAGGTCAAGGTCTTAAGTATATTTCTAATGTTTCAATAGGATCTCTGCCAAAATCTTTTCAAAATGCAATTGAAGAGGCTATTCTTAGTACTAGCAAACAAGGGCTGTTTGGATGGGAGGTTACGGATATGAAAGTCACACTTACCTGTGGCGAATTTTTCAGTCCAGCTAGCACTCCAGCAGATTTTAGGAATGTGGCACCTATGGTATTTATGGAAGCATTGTATGAAGCACAAACTGTTTTGTTAGAGCCATTACACGAGTTTGAATTAAGAATCCCACAGAATGTTTTAAGCAAAGCGATTTGGGATTTAGAAACTATGAGAGCAACTTTTGATAATCCTGTTGTTATTGATGATGAATTTTCAATAAAGGGATTAATTCCAGTAGAAAATTCAAAAGAATATAAAATGAAAATAGCTTCATATACACAAGGTAAAGGGATGTTTATAACAAAATTTTATGGATATAAAGAAGTTCCAGCAGATTTTAAAAAAGCACGTCAAAAAACAACTTATGATCCATTAAATAAAAAAGAGTATCTGCTTCATAAGTTAAACACAATCAGAAATTAAAGTTAAACATATTAACACTGTAAAATAATCTGTAGGCAGTGAATTTCTAAATTCTTCTTAGACTTGGAGCTTGCAACTATATGGAAGGCGGAACAATAATAGAGGATAGCAAAATAGCAGCCTTAGAATTCCCAAAAGCCGGAATAGATATAAATGCTATTGAAAGCATTAATTAGATATGTTTCGGATGGAATTTATGTGATAAGATTAATAAATGAATTAGAGAAATAATAATTTGATTGGATACCTTCAACATACATGCTATCGAAGGAAATGTTGAGGTGTAACAGTCTATGTACAATTCAACCACTAGATTTTTGTAGTGGTTGAATTTAGCATTTCTTTCTTCTTTAAGGGTTTGTTCATAATTACAATGGTAATTGAATTAAAGTTCCATCAGCTTTTCTACTGAATTTGTTTAAATAGTTCCATGACATTTCAGCATAATATGGGTTTGGATTACTATGCCACATTTCATTAACTGTACATATCATCATATAATCTGCTTTTTGTAAATTATCATTACTATACCATTCACCAGTATTAATTGTATAACCGTACTTTTCAAGAGTTTGGCTATTTTTAAGAGGAGAGCCGAATGTATAATTAGCATCAAAAGTTGTTAAAGATATATTATTCATTTTCTTAAATGTGTTGAAAAAAGACTCATATTCAGTACGTAGTTGAGGTTTAGAATTATTATCTGCCTTTAAGAAATTAACACCATCATCTGTTCCAACTCCAAATATTATCGGAAGACGTGTCAAATTTTGTGACACTCTTTTTTGAATGCTTGAAACAGTATCAGCATTTAATGAAGGCCCGCCTGCAACTACATCTATTCCTGAAAAAATTTCAGGATGTAATAGTCCCATATCTGCAGTCATTGTTGCACCAAGTGATATTCCTGACATATATATTTTTTGAGTGTCGATTGAATAATATTTTTCTACATCATTAATCAATTTAAGTAGAAATTCTTCATCATTATAAGAAGTTGATTTAGAATTTGGTTCACTCCAAAATCCAGGTGTAGTTGAAGATGGAATAACAGTTATAAAATTCGCCTTGGCTCCCACATATGGAAAACCTAAGCCTTCAGCTTGTTCTATATTGTTACCTGCAGCGTGTAACACCATAACCATAGGCACCTTTGAATTTTGATGATCTTGTACATATTTAGGAATATATTCGTTCCAGTTATGAAGAACATTATTATTATCACCTAGTGCTTCGTTTCTATGTTCAATAACAATAAGCTGATCTTTCATAATGTTTTTCCAAGCTTCCTGTAGTGAAGCATATACTTCTTTATTGGTTGAAGGTCGAGGTAATTCACTAGGATCAGAAAGACCAATTAATTTTTCATTATAGGATTTTGCAGCTAAGGCATTATCATTAAAGGTATTATTCATTGATTCGTATCGTGCTCTTCTTACAGGGTTTTTCATACCCATAACTTGGCTATTTAACAAGTAGCCTGAAGTATCGGATGTGTATTCACACCCATCAAAGCACATATAAAAATTTGCTTTAGTTATTTTATTGTCTTTCATTGTAACCTTCAGTCTGTAAGAAATAAGATCATTATCTGAATCAGTAACTCATAAATAAATGGCATCTTTTAAAGATGACGTCTTTTTTTGTGAGGCTTCCAGATTAATTGAAGTAGTTTGTTCCGCTGCAAACACATTGCTTGGTGTGATAAAGAACATAGAAATAGTAGTTATGCATGCCAATATCATATTAAAAGACTTAATAACTTTTCTTTTCATAAAAGCAAATCTCCCTATCAATATTGTTTAGTGTTTTTAGAGTTCTGAAAATATATTTTCATCAGGCTATATACAC
>JAEZKY010000148.1 GCA_023435985.1 Bacillota bacterium
TTCTAGTCCTAGTTTTGATGGAATTCTTGAAGTTTCTGAAGGTAATGAATATATTCCAGAAGGATTTTCTGTATGGGAAATGGGCTGTGATGAAAAAGTAAAAGGCAAAGCAGATGCCGATTATGAAAAACGAAAAGAAAATCTTTCAGGTATAAATCCATCTGAAACAACATATGTATTTGTTTCTCCTAGAGCTTGGACTAAAAATGAAAAATGGTGCGAAGAAAAGAAAGAAGAGAAATTTTGGAAAGATGTTAGAGGATATAATGCTGCAGTGTTAGAAGAATGGATTGAACAGGCTCCAGCTGTTGGTATCTGGTTAGGTCAACATTTAGGAAAATATCCCAAAGGAGTTAAAGCACTTGTAGATTGGTGGAATGAATGGAACATGGGTACTAATCCACATCTTACATCAGAACTTGTTTTAGCAGGTAGAGATAAGCAAGTAGAAGATGTTCAAGAAAAGTTAAAATCTACATCATCCAGAATCACTGTTCAAGCTGCTACTACCAATGAATCAATAGCATTTTTAGCTGCTGTAATAAATTCATTGCCTAAAGAAGAACGAGATTTTTATTTGTCAAGAAGTATTGTTATAAGTGATTCTGAAGCTTTTGAACATATTTGTGTAACTGCTAAAAGTAGATTATTACTTATACCTGAATTTGAGGAGATTGAAGGATTATCCTTGGCTATACAAAAAGGCCATAACGTATATATTCCTGTGGGTCCTGATAACACTACTAATAGCCCTAAAATTGCCCTTCCTAGGCTTGGAAGAGATAAATTTATTTCGGCACTTGAGGAAATGGGATTATCAAATGAAGATTCACAAAAGTACTCAAGAGATACTGGAAGAAGTCTTACAGTTTTAAGAAGACAATTAATGGACTATGTTAACCAGCCAGCATGGGCTAAAACAGATTCTGCCAGAGATATTATTCCTGCATTGTTAGTTGGACGTTGGATAGAAGCAAATAATAATGATAAAGAAATTATTAGCCAAATAGCTCGTGATTCTTATGATTCTTTTTCTACTAAATTGTATTCATGGCGAAATCAGCAGGATTCTCCTATATTGAAGATTGGAGGATTGTGGCGTTTAGTTTCGGCTATGGATGCTTTCTTTGCATTAGCCCCATTTATCACTGATGCTGATCTTCAACAATTTAAGAATATAGTTTTAAAAGTTTTTAAAACATTAGATCCAGCACTTGAGCTTGAGCCTGGAGAACGTTGGATGGCTGCTGTGCATGGAAAAATTCAACCCTATTCAAATGAATTAAGAAAAGGAATTCTTCAGGCTCTTATTCTTATTGCAATTTTTGGAGATGATGCAAAAATATCTTTACCAACTTCAGCTCAAATATGGGTTGATAATATAATAATGGAATTGTTACATGATGCAGAATGTAATCTTTGGATGTCTCTTTATGATGTTTTGCCACTTATTGCTGAAGCATCCCCTAAATCATTTATGGATGCTGTAGACTCTTCTTTATCTGGCGATGAAAAACCTATTATGTGTTTATTTAAAGAGACGCAAGGTGTTACAGGGCCATCATCTAACCATTCTAGTTTACTCTGGGCTTTAGAACATTTATCTTGGAGTCCAGAATTATTGCCTAGGGTTACTCTTACTTTAGGAAAATTAGCGAAGTATGATCCAAATTCTGAAAGTAGAATGATTAATCGACCAAAGAATAGCTTACGTGATATTTTTCTTTTATGGTATCCTCAAACATATGCATCTTTAGAAGAACGTCTAGAAGTTTTAGATTTACTAATAGAAAAATATCCTTATGTTGGATGGAATCTTTTAATTGCTTTAATGCCTAAAAATCATGATACTGTTGATATAAAATCCAAAACAATTTGGAGACAATTTTCCGAAAAAACAAAAAATCAAGTTACTGTAGCAGAGCATTATACTAGCATCAAAGAAATAATTAATAGATTATTAATTCATGTTGGATTTAATGGGCAACATTGGGTTAAAATTTTAGATAACTTATCTATACTTCCAATAGCGGAAAGAAATAAATTCATTCAGCAACTTTCTTCTGATGCAGATAAAATTTCAGATGGTCGTTATGAATTATGGAATAAACTTCGAGAGATAATATCTAGGCATCGGTCATATACCGATGGGGCACTTCCAGAGAAAGAATTACAGGATCTTGAAAAAATTTATTTGGATATAGAACCTGGTGATACAATTGATAGACTCTGCTGGCTTTTTGATTATTGGCCTGATTTATTAGAAGGAAATAAAAGAGAATATCGACCTGATAGTGAACATATTGTTCAGCTAAGATTAGATGCTTTGAATGAGATTAAGGGCGAATATGGCTTTGAAGGTATATTAAAACTATCAGAAAGGATTAAGGATCCTACATATTTAGGCCAAACATTAGCTAAAGAGGATATGAACATTATTGAAGAAGAAAAACTTTATTCTTTGCTTGAAGGAACTGATGAACCCAAAATGATTTTTGTTAAAGAGTATATTTTCCGTAAAGCGTTTAGTGATGAAGAATGGACTAAGGATCTTGTTAAAAAAGCTCAAACTGAAAAATGGTCCGATATAAAAGTTATTAATTGTTTCACAGCTCTTCCCTCACGAATGTTTGTATGGGACCTATTAAATTCTTTTGATAAAATAATACAGGAAGCATATTGGAAAAAATGTGGATTTGGGGGAATAACAAAGGAATCTAATGATAAAATTTATTATGTAAAACAAATGGTTCAAGTTAAACGATACTTTAAAGCTCTTGATATTGCTTCTTTATATGCTAAAGAGATGCCTCCAGAAGTGATTGCAGAAATATTAGAAAAAGCCGCTATTGAAAAAAGTGAAGATGAGTTTAGAATTCAACATTATACTTTTGAGGAACTGTTTGAAGAATTATACAAATCTGATTATCCAAAAAGTGAAATAGCAAGATTAGAGTGGCTTTATTTACCTATATTGACAGGTATTGGTAGTGAAAAGCCTCCTAAACTGCTACATGATGAATTAACTAATAATCCTGAATTTTTTGCTGAAGTTATTAAAAACGTATACATGAAAGAAGAGGAAGAAAATGATGAAGAACAAGAAAGTCTTTCACTAGAGTTATTAAAACAAAGAGCAAGATTTTCCTCACAATTACTTCGCAGTTGGAACGGCACATTTAGCAATGCAGATATTCAAATAGACTACGAACACTTGGAATCATGGGTAGATACTGCAAGAAATCTATGCAAAAAATATGATAGAATAAAAGCTTGTGATAAGAATATTGGAAAATTATTAGCACGTGCCAAGCCAGAATGTGACATGTGGCCCCCTGAAGCAGTATGTGAAGTAATTGATAGAATAGAAAGTAATGATTTACATAGGAATTTTAAAATGGGCATTATAAATAATAGAGGTGCATATACTAAATCGTGGGATGAAGGAGGACAGCAAGAAATTGAATTAGCTAAAAAATTCAGGAGTTATGCTAATAAGATAAATACTCGTTTCCCAAGAACAGCTTCAATATTAGATAGTATTGCAGATGATTATGAAAATGATGCTAGAAGAGAAGATGATGAAGTAGAAATTCGTGATTTAGACCAATAATTTTTAAAAATTGGAATAACATCACTACATTTTTAGATTATTTCTTATTCTCGGGATCCTAATCTGCTAAAATCAAAAGATCTTAAAGGATTATGTGGAAATTGGCTGCTAAAATAATCTCTAATTATCCTATGTTTATTAATCAATTTCTGTATAAAATCATTGGAGTCTGTAGCTCCTGCAGTTTTGCTTAATTTATCTAGAAAGCTTTTGTTTTGAGCCATATACAGGTAACTAGGAGGTTTATTTAGATGTATGCAACTTTGAGGATTCCAGTAATAATCATAATAGTTATTTTCATCTTTTTGGCATATACTTCTTATGAAAAGGAAGTAATCTGCTTCCATAAATTCTTTATGTGTGATTAATTTGGATAGTTCTGTTTGAGTAAATCTGTCGTGTATTATATCAGCAGTTATACTAACTCTATTAAGTTTTAGTCTTTTATTTCTATTTTCATCTAATACTTGTATATATCTGCTTATTTCCCTAAAAGGAACAAATTTGTCATAGTTTTCTTCCACAAAAAGATCATTATTAAGTATTTCTCCAAGAATACTCCATTGATCATATTTAATTAATCCTGCAATAAATGAAACGAAAAATTCATAAATTAAAAAGGAATATCCATCTGAATGTTGATCTTCATATAAATTCATAAAATTTCCGAAAAATTTGTATATTGTAGTAATAGATTCTTTATCTCCGTATTTACAGGCTAATAAGATAGCCTCTAAAAAATTGTAGGAAATTGATTTTGCATTTTTAATTTGTTCTACAATAGCGTCATCATATTCAGTAAATCTTTTAAAATCAGGTAATGTCTTTTCAAGTTCTTTGAATTTGTTTTCAAGAAAATCTATGTATAAATGTGCTTTATGCATATTATTTGATATAAATGCATTTTTTAATTCTATAATACTTGGACCAGACTCTATATTTGGTGTTAAGCTTTTAAGAGTATCTAAAATTCTTAAATGTTCACTTATAAACTGATGAGCACCTTGGCAGAGAATATAATTATAATTCTTTAATTTAAGTATTTCTTCCATTTCCACGTCAGGAGAATTAGGATCCGCCCAGAAGATAGGATAATGAGTAAATGTTGTCCTTTCAAAGACTCTTTGAATATTGGGGTCAGAACCAGAATATCCTATTACTATTAAGCCATGTTCACTCATAATTTTAACTAGTTCATCTTCCCACTCTTTAGGTAATTTCTCTAAATCTTTAGGAGTATTTCTTAGGGCTCCTTTACCTAAAGTTCCATTAGGCTTATAAATACGAACTGCTTTGCAATGAATTAAAGGTTCTGAGTTAATTAAGTCTTCTTTTGTCGATATTACTTGTGGTTCAAGTCCTTTTTCAATTAATGCATTTTCAATGTAATGATCAAAGTTAGTAGTGATTATACACCTTATTATTCCTAGTCTGGCTAATTCAGCAATCGATCTATGAGCATCGCCAATTTCATTTTCCTCCAAATATTCTTTAAGGAAATTTTGCTGTTCAGCAGGAGTTGGATAAATTTCTCCTATTAATTCTGCATATTTCATTTTAGCATAGTTACTGTTAATAAACCATTCTTCAAGATTAACATTAGTGTCTGTTCCTTCATCCGCATATAATAAACCTGCTGTCTTAAGCATTAATTCCCATGCAGTAGGAATTCCAGCATCTTTTGAAACACCCGCACCTGCAAATAATATGTACTTCTTTTCTTCAGGTAAAGCATTAGCAGCTAATTTTACAATCGCATTCAATAAATTACCTCCGTTATGTCATTTGGGACTATTTTTAAATTTATTAATTATTTTTTACCTCTAAAAAGATATTTAATTGTTTCAATGCGTTTTAACTTTCTTAAATCTTGAATTCTATTAAAAAGCTGTTTACTTAATTTAATAGACCAGTATAAAAAACAACAGATAAATAAGAATACAAGAGTAAAACAATAATTTTCATAACTAAACTTAAAGCTATAAATTAAATCTATTAATACTTGAAGGAAAACTGGTAAAAAAAGTAAAAATGCCAATAAACTGCTTGAAACAAGTATAATGCATTTGCCCCAAAAAACATCTTTCACTTTATTTGCAAGATTTTTCCTAGCTTGAATACTTTCTTCCTTGGAATCTTCGCGTTTTACATTCTGTATTTCTGGATAAAATAATGTAAATAAAAATATTACAAAAACTAAAATAAGTTGAATTGCTGTGAAAGCAATGTCAATTTTCTGATTAATATCTACCATAGTTAGTCCTCTTCATTACATCTAATTCCAGGACAATCAGAGCATTCTTCTTCTACTGGACAATATAATTCTTTAAGTTTACAATATGAAGCTTCAGAAATAGAATATCTTATGCCAGTTCCAGGAATTTTCCTTACATTGAGATATGTTGGAACCTCTTTGTTGAGGATACGATTCAATTCTTCGACTATTATACCTGATGGAATAGTAACATGATATGCAGGATCATCTTCACTATCATTATGCTTAACTGCACAT
>JAEZKY010000161.1 GCA_023435985.1 Bacillota bacterium
ATCTATAATCTCTATTCTCTCATTTTCATCATAAGACAAATAATCTTTATAGGTATAAGTTTTAATTGGATCTATTAACATTATAAAGCCTCCTTCACTCATATTATTGACTTAGTATACATTTATTCAAACTAAAATAATACAATTCTCCTAACTAAAATAATATCATTAAAAAATACTTTTGTAATCATTTTGTAGATAAAATGGTGCTAAAAATGTCCCATTCATCTTTTGGGATATTTCATATTTTAAGAAGAAAACTATTCTAATCCGGGTACAGTTAGCATACATGTAAGAAGTGATTTTATTTATACTTAACTATTTTTGTGTTAAGTTATGGAAAAATATTTATAGTTTTACAAATAATGATATACTAAAAATGAGTGAGATAATGAGTAAAAATTTAGTAACATGGAATAAGGGGGAACGAAATGAGTATAACTGAGATATCGGTGAAAAGACCAGCTGCCATGTGGATGGCGGTAATTTTATTCATTGGACTTGGCGTTATGGGATATAAAAGCATGGGAGCAGATTTAATGCCTTCTATGAATATTCCTGTCATATCAATAATGACAACATATAATGGCGCCAGTGCAGAAGATATTAAAAAAGATGTTGTAAAACCCATTGAAGATTCAGTATCAGGAATAAGTGGTGTTGACGTTCTTAATTCTACTTCAGGGGAAGGGTCTGGTACTGTTACAATAACTTTTAAGATGAGCGCAGATATAAACACCGCATATTTAGATGTTCAAAAAGCTGTTGAACTTGCTTCAGCAAAACTTCCTAAAGAAGCAGATAAACCTATTTTGTTTAAAATGGATATGAATGCAATACCTATTATGATAGTTTCGGTAAATGGTGATGCTAGTTATGAAGAGCTTTATAATCAATCTGATATTTTAAAACAAAAATTGGAAAAAATACCCGGAGTTGGAAATATATCATTGCTTGGTGCAGATAAGAAGCAATTGATGATAAAAATTGACAAAGCAACTATGGAGTATTATGGAGTTAATGTGGATACTTTAATAGGAACCTTGCAAGCATCAAATGTTAATATACCATCTGGGGATATTAAACAAGACAATTTAGATCAATCTGTTAGAATTATTGGCCAGTTTAATACCGTTGATGATGCAAGAAATCTTTTAATACCTGCTGGTAATGGAGTAAATATTCGTCTTGGTGACATCGCAAAAATTGATTTAGAGGTTCCGGATGCTACCGTGTTAACAAGGTTTAATAATAATAAGACTATGGCGATGATCATTGGAAAGCAAAGTGATTCAAATGTAGTAGAAGTAGCTGATTCTGTAAAAAAAGAATTAGCCGATATAAACAAGACACTTCCAAAGGGAACAGAAGTAAATATTCTAATGGATACTACTACTTTTATTAATTCTTCACTTACTCAAATAAAACATAATCTTATAGAAGGAATTATAACTACTGCAATTGTACTTTATTTATTCTTCCGTAGTTTCCGTTCTTCTTTAGTAGTTTTAATTGCAATCCCAACATCACTGGTTGCTACGTTTTTTATGATGTATCAGATGCACTTTACCTTAAACATGTTGTCTTTGATGGGGTTATCTCTTGTTGTAGGTACTCTGGTGGATGATTCTATAGTTGTTATAGAAAATATACAGCGGCATATGGATATGGGGAAAAATCCTATAGATGCAGCAATTGAAGGACGTAGGGAAGTAGGTATGGCAGCAATAGCTATAAGTTTATGCGATGTTGTTGTATTTGCTCCAATTTCACTTGTGTCAGGTTTAGTTGGGCAGATGTTTAAGGAATTTGGACTTACAATAGTTGCAGCTACTATGTTTTCACTAATTGTATCTTTTACAATTACTCCAATGCTTTCTTCAAGGTTATTAACAAACAGAAATAATAAGGAGAGAAACGAAAAAAAAGAAAAGAATAATTTTTTGAGCAGGATAAATTTTAAAATTAATAAAATAAGTTCTAAAATCAGTAAGAGGAGCTCTAAAAGAAAATGGTCTTTTGAAAGACTAGTAGAGGCATATAAAAAGGCTCTCATATGGTCTTTAGATAACAGGAAAAAAGTTTTAGCTATAGTTATTGCCGGGGTTGTTTTTAGTGTGGCGCTTATTCCACTTGGAGTGCTAAAGTCAGAGTTTATACCTATGGCTGATCAGAGTTCATTTACCATTAATCTGAAGCTTGCACCAGGATCTACCTTAAAACAAACAGATGAGAAAGTTTCGGAAGTAGAAAAATACTTACAGGGAACAAAAGAGGTAAAAAATTATTTTTCGTTGATTGGGCATGATGGACAAGAAAGTGCAGATAAATCTATTGCTCAAATTTACGTTAATTTAGTTCCTAAGGGTGAGCGTAAAAAAAGCCAAAGTGAACTTGCAAGTGAGATTCGTGTCTTTGGTAAAAATATGTCTGGAGTAGATTTTAATGTATCAGAGTCTTCTTCATCTGGTGGCAGCAGTAAGCCTGTATCAATTAAAATAAAAGGTGATGATTCAGATACTATAAGAGGATTATCAGATGAAGTTGAAAAGTTACTAAACACAATTCCTGGAGTCACTGATATAAGTAATTCTTCAAGTTCAAGAAGCAGTGAACTCAGGGTGAATATAGACAGCCTTGCAGCTACTCAGTACAATATTTCTACTACTAATATAGGTAGTGTTGTTAGAATGGCACTCGCAGGAACTAATGTGGGAGTGTACAGATCAAATAATGAGGAAAACGATATAACCCTTAAGTTTGAAAATGGTCAAATAAAGAGTGCTGAAGATCTTAAATCCTTGAAAGTTACAAATTCATTAGGACAGCAAATTCCACTTAGTCAAGTTGCTTCTATTCAAAATATAGATAGCGATCCTTCTATATCTAGAGAAGATAAGCAGGATATGGTTACTGTTGAAGCAAATCTTCAAGGTAGGGTACTTGGGGAAGTTACAAATGATATTAATGATAAACTAAAAGCTATTTCAGTTCCTGATGGATACAGTATAAGCTTCGGAGGGAATCAAAAAGATATGGCAGAGAGCTTTTCTTCTCTTGGACTTGCTTTATGTGCATCATTAGCTCTTGTTTATATGATTTTAGTAGTGCTTTATGAATCATTTCTAACTCCATTTATAAGAATGATGGCTCTGCCTTGTGCTATCATAGGAGCCTTTGGGTTATTGGCTCTAACTGGGCAGACACTAAACTTAATGTCCATTATTGGATTAATTATGTTAGAAGGACTAGCATCAAAAAATGGTACATTACTTATAGATTATACCAATACTCTTATGAAGAGAGGGATGAATTTAAGAGATGCTCTTATAGAATCAGGTGCTACTAGGTTAAGGCCAATAATAATGACAAGTTCAACAATGATTGTTTCCATGTTGCCAGTTGCTTTATCCATGGGGGAAGGAACCGAAATGAAAAAGAGTATGGCTATAGTAATCATTGGAGGGATGGTTGCATCAACAATCCTTTCACCAATTGTATTACCAATTATTTATACACTAATGGATGATTTAAAAGGAGCAGTATCTTTTAAAAAGAAGAAAAATCAAAACCTAGAGGGGGGAAGCACCTATGAAGTTTAAGGGTTTAAAGAAAAATAAAAAGCTTTTAATAATAGGCATAGTTTTAGTGGTTGTTGTGATCATAATAATTTCTATCCTTGCTAAAAAGAAACCTGTAGAAGTAATGCAAGAGGTTAAAAATGTGAAAACGGAAAAAATAACAACTGGAACAATTTCTACAAGTGTAGAATATGCAAGTAACTTAAAACCTGAAAAAGAGGTAGTAGTTTTACCGAAAACAGGAGGGAGAGTTGCGACTGTAGATGTAAATGTTGGAGACAAAGTTAGCGTAGGACAGACATTATTCACATTGGACACTACAGATTATACAGCACAACTCCAGCAGGCTGAGGCTGGAGTGAGTGCAGCTAGTGCTAACTTAGAAAAAACTAGCGACTCAGGGTTTACGCAGCAATTATTGCAAGCGGAGCAGCTAGTAGGAAAGTTGCAAATTCAATATAATACTACAAAAGACAGCTATGACAGAACACAAGCTTTGTATTCAGCACAAGCAGCATCTAAAAAAGATTTGGATGATGCAAAATCCCAATATGATTCTATAACTATCGACTTAAAAAACGCGCAAGATAGTTTAGAACTATTAAAGAGTAAGTCAGGGCCTGAGGCCACAAAGGCAGCAGAAGCATCAGTTGAACAAGCTCAGGCAGGAGTTGATATTATACAAAATCAAATAAATAATTCTACCATTACAGCACCAATAGCTGGAGTTGTATCAGAAAAAGCTGTAGAAGTAGGGCAGCTTGCTAGCACCCAATCAGGTTCTGTTACTGTTATAGATGATAGTAGTTTAAATGCAGAAATAAATATTCCTGACAAAATGCTTGAGAGAATACAAGTAGGACTATCTGTACCAGTTACTATAAATGCATTACCAGATGCACAAATAGTTGGAGTAATAGACAATATCAGTCCAAACACAAGCTCTAAAAACAACTTTTATGTTGTAAAAGTTAAAATTGATAACTATAATGCTGATATAAAAGCAGGTATGTTTGCTAAAATATCTCTACCAGCTGAAAAGAAGGACAACATTCTAATGGTTCCAAATGAAACAATTAAAATGGAGAATGGCGTAAATTATCTTTATACAGTTGATAATGGTGATGTTAAAAAGATAGCCGTTGAAACTGGAATTTCAGATGAGAAATTTACAGAAGTAACAGGCGAAGTGCAAGAAGGTTTGGATGTCATTACTGAAGGGCAAAATTTATTAAGTGATGGAGAAAAAGTAAATTTGGTATAATAAAGTAGCGATTTGTAAAACAAACTTCCATATAATATTTTATCTAAAAATATTCATTGAAAACTAATTATAATCGGACTTTAGAATTAGGAGGATTAATCTATGGCTGGGTTTCAAATGATTTTTTTTCTTATTCTTGCTTTTGTAGTTTTTCTAAGCATAAGCAGATATATTAAAAATGAAAATTCGCCAATAATATCTACAAAAGCACAGCTTATTAAGAAGAAAAAGAATGTGCATACAAACACAGATAGTAATGGAGTAATGACAATCAATGAAACCTTGATTTTAAAATTTGAATTAGATACTGGAAGTGAAATGGAGTTTACAGTTGGAAGACGTGTTTATAGAAACATGCCAGAATATGAATGGGGGACTTTAACTTTTCAAGGGACACGCTTTCTTAAATTTGATTCAGCAAATGGAGTAGTTGAAAGATAGTACTTGTATAAAGCTATATTAGTATTATAGCATGCAGCTAGGGATAACAGCAGTCTCCGCGTCACTATGGCAAAGTAAATTGTATATATTCAATGAAAAACCTTCAGAGTTTTATTTACCTGAAGGCTTTTTGAATTTTTATTACCATATCGACAAAGAATATCGTTTGATTTACTATTAGTGTATAATAAGAGTAAATTCAAAGAAGCATTAGATAATTTCAATAAATATTTAAATGATTTACATAAAGATTAAAGCCTAGATTAATAAAGCCTTAAGGTTTTTATAAAGAATTTATTATGATATGAATTTTTGTTTTGCAGCACTATAATAATGGCGTTAATCAGGTAGAAGGGATAAAACTTATGAGTATTAATATTTTGGTTGTAGATGATGAACAGTCCATAGCGGACTTAATTGAAGTTTATTTGAAAAATGAAGGTTTTACAATATACAAATTTTATAACGGTCAAGATGCGCTAGGGTGTGTTGAGTCGGAGCAGTTAGAGCTTGCAATACTTGATGTCATGTTGCCAGATATTGATGGTTTTACTCTCTGTCAGAAAATTAGGGAAAAATATAATTTCCCAATTATCATGCTGACAGCTAAGGAAGAAGAAATTGATAAGATTACTGGGCTGACATTAGGTGCAGATGACTATATAACTAAGCCGTTTCGCCCTTTGGAACTTGTTGCCCGTATAAAGGCACAGCTTCGTAGATTTACAAAATATAATTCTGCGGAGCCGAACCGGGAAGAACACTTGATTGCCTTTTCAGGTTTGATATTAGACATGGATACCCATGAATGCACGCTAAATGAAAAAAAGATATCTCTAACGCCTACAGAGTTTTCAATTCTTTGGGTTCTCTGCTCCAATCGCGGACGGGTGGTAAGTTCGGAAGAATTGTTCCATGAGGTATGGGGAGATAAGTATTTCACTAACAGCAATAATACTGTAATGGTTCATATCAGGCATCTAAGAGAAAAAATGCACGACAGTACAGAACATCCTAAATATATCAAAACGGTATGGGGGGTTGGCTATAAAATTGAAAAGTGAGAGAAATAATGACTATTCTAAGTTAAAAAGAAAGGTATTTTCTCAAATGCTTCTGATTACATTGGCCGCTGCCGTGACTGTTTATCTATTGCGCTATATTCTGCGTGGACAGATTGGAAATCGTATTGTTCGATTTTTAGTGAGCGTTTTTAATTTTGACAATTCGGACGCACAGATAATATATCAACTTGTAATTCGCAACAATATGGATATAATCCTTTTTGTTGTAATTATAATATTTTTAGTTATATTTTTTCTATTTTCTATTTCATCTTGGTTTACAAAATATTTTGATGAAGTCAGCGCCGGAATGGATAGACTTGTAGAGGAATCAGATGATGAAATTACATTATCGCCAGAATTGGATTTTATGGAAAATAAGTTAAATCAGATAAAAAACAATTTGGAAAAGCAAAAGAAGGCTGCGCTTGATGCGGAGCAGCGTAAGAATGATTTGGTAGTTTACTTGGCTCATGATATAAAGACACCTTTAACATCTGTTATAGGATATTTGAGTCTTCTGGATGAAGCTTCTGATATGCCACTTGAGCAGAAGGCAAAATATGTGGGTATTACCTTAGAAAAAGCTTATCGATTAGAGCAGCTTATAAATGAGTTTTTTGAAATTACAAGATTTAATCTTCAAACTATTATTTTGAATAAAGAAAAAATCAATTTACTGTTCATGCTCCAGCAGATGGCAGATGAATTTTATCCAATGCTGGCTCCACAGGAAAAACAGGTATCCGTCAATGTGCCTGACGGCTTCACACTGTTGGGCGATGCAGACAAACTGGCTCGTGTGTTTAATAACATCCTGAAAAATGCCATAGCCTACAGTTATGAAAACAGCGTCATTGACATTTCTGCGCAGCAGCAGGATAAAAATATTGTTATAACTTTTACTAATGAAGGTAATCCTATCCCGCCGGCAAAGCTTGAAACTATTTTTGAAAAATTTTACCGATTAGATTCGGCACGTTCAACAAACACCGGTGGAGCAGGGTTAGGTTTGGCAATCGCACAAGAAATTATCATGGCACACAATGGAACAATCTCTGTGGAAAGCAACACAGAACATACTACATTTACAGTAAAGCTTCCATCATAAGAAAATCTTAAGAAGTTCATAAGATGGAATTCCAACTTAGCTCTTTATTCTGTGTTTAAATAATATCAGCACAGAATAAGGGGTTGTTTTATTATGGTACGAAAATTAAAAAAGAAAAAGTCAAAAATACTAATATATGCAGCAGTTCTGATAATGGTTGGAATTGCAGCTTTTGTTTATAAATACATTATTGTTTCAGGATATGAGCGCATCTTTGGGATAGAATATGACGATAAAACCACATCGGATTCCTCTGTTTCAATATCTCCCGATAAACTGAGCAGTCCTAATGTGATTTTGATCCGTTTAAAAGATCAAGCCGTCCTAATGCAGAAAAATAGTGAAGAAAAAATCTATCCTGCTTCTTTGACTAAAATGATGACAGTCATTGTTGCCATAGAAAGTTTACATAATACGAAGGAAGAAATTAAACTGGCCAATTCCACGTTTCAGGGTCTGTACGGAGCAGATGCATCAATGGCAGGTTTTAAGCCAGGTGAGCAGGTTAAGGCAATCGACCTGTTATATGGGGCAATGCTGCCAAGCGGTGCGGAGTGCTGTATTGGGCTTGCTGATCAAATTGCGGGATCAGAGCAGAATTTTGTAAAAATGATGAATAAAAAGGCAGCTGATCTTGGTATGAAAAATACTCATTTTGAAAATGTCACTGGGCTTCAAAATGAAGATCATTATACAACAGTCAAAGATCTGTCTATTCTTCTAAGCTATGCATTGAAAAATGATACCTTCAGAGAAATTTTTACTTCATCTCGTCATTCCACAGCACCTACGAATAAGCATCCTCGCGGGATAACCTTTAACAGTACGATGTTTGAAGAACTCAATAATCAAAACATTGTTGGCGGAGAAATTTTAGGAGGAAAAACTGGATATACCGATGAAGCTGGCCTATGTCTTGCGAGTCTCGCAAAAGTGGGTAAACAGGAATATATTATGATTTCAGCTGGCGCAAAAGGAGATCACCATTCGCAGCAGTATAATATTACCGATGCATTAGTTGTATACAACAGTATTGATAAAGGATAAAGTCTTTCAACATCAACACACGTTGGTATTGCTTTATTAATAACGCTCTATTAAGAAAATTTATGCATGCTTATGGAGATTAATAACCAAAGTATAATAGTCTATTTAATAAAAGCATTCTTCCATGAATATTGATATTAGGAAGAATGTTTTTAACTATTTGCTGAGTTATGATAAAAAGAAAACGAAAGCATTAAAAGTCTCTCTATAATTCTATTATGAGTGCACTAGCTGAATTTGTTCAAGTAGTAGCCACAACTGTTCCACCATATCCTTGGGGGCAAATGGCATTGAGTGGGTAATCCACCATTCCATTACACCGACAGTAGCAGAAGCAACATATTGTACCAGCACTTCCTTATTCAATTCTTGGCTCATTCCTATCTTATCAATTTGTTCTTCAGTAATCTTCTGTATCATAGCAAGCAGGCGGTTTCTAAAAGTAGGAATACCTTTGTCTGTCAGCATATTAGAATAGAAAAAAGCATGCTGCTCTATATATTCAAATATGCTGAGTATGGCGATTTTAGCAGAAGGATTTGCATTATCATCTTTTCTCATACAAGTTTCAAACAATTTGTTTATATGTGTATCTATACATTGATTTAGCAAATCAAATTTATCCGCATAATGTAAATAAATAGTTCCGCGATTTACATTTGCACGATCCGCAATTTCATTAATTGTAATTTTATCAAAGTCTTTTTCTGTCATCAGTTGGGTTAAAGAGTCAATAATAGCTTTCTTGGATTTTTCAATACGTCTATCCATAAAAAATCTCCTTAATAATCGAAGTTTATTCAACATTGTTATGTAGTTTGTTCATTAATAAACAAACTCATTTATATTAACGATTGAATTGAGTTCTCAATGTTGATAGACTTATTTTACTGAACTTAAATTTAAAAATCAACACATGTTCATTTGATGATAAAGAATTTTAGAGAAAGCAGCTGATGTTATACTCATCAAAAAATTCTAAATAATCGGTGCTAATGGATTGCTCAAATTTTTCAACAGAAAGGAGAAAAGGAAAAATGAAAATATTTTATTTTACAGGTACAGGTAACAGCTTATATGTTGCAAAAAGGATTGGTGGAGAATTATATTCTATCCCTCAGATGATAAAGGAGGGTAAATACGAATTCGAAGATGAAGTTATAGGATTTGTATTTCCTTGTCATGGATTCGGAATGGCAAGAATCGTTAGTGACTTTATAAAAAAGGTAAAATTTAAAGCTGACTACTTTTTTGCGATCATGACTTATGGGGGTAATCCATCATCTGGGCTAAGGCATATGGAATTAGTCGGCAGGGAAGCTGGAATAAAATTCAACTATACAAATGAAATACTAATGATCGATAACTATCTCTCAACCTTTAAGATGGAGGAGGAAATGAAAAATAAGGATCCCAAAAAGATAGAAGAAAGACTAAGTGAAATAATAGCAGATATTAAAAATAGAAGAAACTTACTTATAAGAAAAGGAATTGCATCGAATACCATGGCTAAATATGGCAGGCGGTTAGCGGATAAACTTAGTTATAATTATGCATTTAAAAAATTTATTGTTATGGATAATTGTACTAGCTGTAAAATATGCGAAAAAGTTTGTCCTGTTAGTAATATAGAAGTCACAAAAAAACCGGAGTTTTCTCATAAATGCGAAATGTGCCTTGCCTGTATACACCATTGCCCTCAAAATGCAATACATTTAAAATCAGAGAAAAGCAAAGTTAGATTTATAAATCAGAATGTAAAATTAAAGGATATCATTGATGCTAATAATCAAAAATAAGTAATTTAAGAAAAACTTAAGAAATTCATAAGTACTTATTTAGAGAAAGCCTATCCCATTTTGATAGAATGAAGTTATCAAATCGGGTAGGCTTTCGTAATTTCAGAAAGGGAGCTTCTCTCATATGAAAAGAAAATAGATTTTGCTTCTACATAAATTTGAAATGTAATACAAAAGGTAAAGGAGATTAGATAAAATGACAACGTCCAATCAATTAGCTAGAGAAAATTTACAAAAAAGAATTAAAAGGAATTATACGGGAAAAGTGTTATCTAGAGGATTGCTAGCCTTATATTTAGTGATACTAATCTGGTTAGTCTTATTCAAATTACAATACGATATTTTGTCAGTATTTAATTATCATCATAGAAGTCTTAACTTAGATCCATTTACTTTTCCTTTAAAGCTAAATGGAAGTATTAATTTCGGAGAGCTTATAGATAATGTTATAATTTTTATTCCTTTTGGCGTGCTTTTGAATGTCAATTTCAAAAAAGTTAGATTTTTACCTGAGTTTGTTTTAATACTGATTTTTAGCATTGCTTGCGAATTAATTCAATTTATTTTCGCTATTGGAGCGACAGACATAACAGATGTAATTACAAATACTGTTGGAGGCTTTCTTGGACTGGTATTATATAGTTTGAGCAATAAGTATGTTAATAATAAAAAATTAGACAGAGTTATTATTTTTGTTGGTACACTTTTGCTAATTTTACTGCTATATTACCGTATTCATGTACTAATACTAAAATATTAATTATAATTATATAAACAATATTTAAATTGGTGACATAATTAGAGCATAGATTAACCAGAATATAAAATATCATAATAATGATATTTTATGAAAGGGAGTTGTGATACTATGAATGTTTTGAAAGAACTTATTGCTAGAAGTGTATTAGTTGTTGTATTAAATGATGCGATTATATTTTATATAATCGGTAAAAGTTCTCGGAAAATAACATTGCCTATAGCAGTTGGAATTATAGCAGTCACATGTATCGCATTAGTAATTAATATTTGGTATTGCCTACATCGGAATGGGATAATATAAATTTAATGTATGTAAAAGTTTTATCTTCTCCCTCATTGGCAAGTTTATTAAGTAAGATTTCTAAAAGTTCTCTTACTTCTTTATGTAATATATAATAATGTTTTCTCTTTTCATAATAGGTGAGTGGACATTTATCGTCATACTTTTCTTTTAAATAATTTTTTGAAGCACATACTCTGTCTATAAACATTTCTACAACATACTTAACAGGCATTTTCATTCCCATTAAGCCATCTTCTTCATTTATTCCATAATCAATCCAATATTCAAAATGATGTTTATTTCTGCCCTTATGATGGAGCCATGCGGCTGAATATCCTTCCACAGTTTTCTGAATACTATTAGGACTTACATAGCCTCGATAATATTTCATTCCAGCTGAAAACTCCACAAATGAATATTTAGATAGATCATGAAGTAATCCTTGTTTATATAAACCTGCTTTAAAACAATACTTCATAACTAATAATTTATGATTAGTTATAGTTTTAAAATGATTGATAATATTCATAATTCTTATTTCTCCTAGTAAGGCACAATGCCCAAAAATACGTCGGGTCTTCGGCCTATTATTTTTTATGTGCTTAATCTAAAATTGCTTTTATTAAGTTTGTACAAGCCTAATACTATTATATGTTTTTTATATTTAAATATAAAGAGATAAAGTTAAAACAGCTTAAACGACCTCTTCTAAAAGCACTATTGTTCTTCATAAGTGGAGAAGTAAAGAAAAGGTACAGAGAGGGTATATGAAGATAAGGTAGGGTTTATAATCTATATAACCTAAAAGTAAATTTCATGATGGAAAAATTAATTGTAACATTTTATGAATAGATAGAGTATAATTTGTAGTGCTATGCAGTATTTCGATGATTGATAAAATAAATCTTGATAATGCTTGTATATTTCATATAATTATGCTTTATATGATTACGATGTTATAAATGAAATTTTACTAAGATTTTAGGGGGGATTTTATGGCTGGAACTAGAAATTTAACACAAGGTAATCCTGCTAAATTAATATTATTATTTACTGTTCCGTTATTAATAGGTAATATATTTCAACAATTTTATAGTATAGCTGACACATTTATTGTTGGACGTACTATAGGTATTAATGCTTTAGCTGCCGTTGGTTGTACAGGAAGTATAATGTTTTTGATTTTGGGTTTTGCTCAAGGTTTAACAGCTGGTCTTTCAATTATTACGGCTCAGAAATTTGGGGCAGGTGATAAAAAGGCAATTAAAGAAAGTTATTTTACAGGTATAGTAATTAGTATGATAGTAACTATAATTCTTACTGTTATAAGTACAATTTTTGCAAGAACTATATTAGAGATAATGAATACACCAGTGGAAATTATAGAGGATGCATATAACTTTGTATTCATTATATTTCTTGGAATAATAGCATCAATGTTTTTTAATTTCTTCTCAAACATTATAAGAGCGTTAGGTGATAGCAGAACACCACTACTATATTTAGTAGTAGCATGTATTTTAAATGTAGTTTTAGAGTTTGGATTTATTTTGATTTTTAAGATGGGGGTAAGAGGAGCTGCACTCGCAACTGTGATAGCACAAGGAGTTTCCGCTTTATTATGCATATGGTACATAAAAAGAAACTTGCCAATACTTAAATTAAAAAAGAATGATTTAAAAATATCAAAGTATGTTTTTATAGAACATGTAAAGATGTCCTTACCGATGGCTTTCCAAGCATCTATAATAGCAATTGGCGCTCTTATAGTACAATTTGCACTGAATAATTTGGGTGCTGTTTCTGTCGCTGCATATACAGCAGCTCAAAAAATTGATACTATTGCAATTCAACCAATGATGTCCTTTGGTATTACAATGGCTACCTACACAGCTCAAAATTATGGCGCTAAAAAATACGAAAGAATAAAAGAAGGAGTAAGAAAATGCATTCTTATATCAGTAACCTTCAGTGTTGCTGTTGCAATTATTAATATATTTGGAGGCCATTTTCTAACAGCAATGTTTGTTGGAGATGACCAAAAAGAAGTTATTTCATTATCACAAGTATATTTAACTTCTAATGGAATTTTTTACTTTGTACTTTCGCTGCTTTTTATATACAGATATACCCTTCAAGGGTTAGGCCAAAGCTTTATTCCAACTGTTGCAGGTATTATGGAATTATTAATGAGAACTTTTGCTGCAATAATGTTATCAGGACCATTTGGATTTTTAGGGGTATGTTTATCAAATCCTTTAGCATGGTTTGGATCATGTATTCCACTTGCTTGTGCGTATTATATTACTATAAGGAAAATAAAACATGAACAATTGGGAAAAGAGCAATATATAGATGACAGTGATATGAGTGAGTGTAGTTGTGTGAATAAGTAATGATAAAACGTCATTAATTTTTATTTTAAACATTCGCAGCTTTAGGCAATTTTTATACTTAAATAGGCAGAACAATTTTGTTTTTTCATGTGATAATAATTTCATAAATATTTTTTAGGAGGTTTTTATTATGACAAAACAAATTCCGATTAATTCTGGTTTTGGAGCAGCATCAACTGCTGAAGACGTAATTACTGGCATTGATCTCAGTGGTAAAATTGCTATTGTTACTGGAGGCTATTCAGGCATTGGGTTGGAGACTACACGAGTACTTCATTTGGCAGGTGCCAAGGTTATAGTGCCGGCTCGTGATTATAATAGAGCAGCAGCCGCATTGAATGGACTTGACGGTGTTCAAATTGAAAAGATGGATTTGGCCAATCCTGTTTCTGTTAATGCTTTTGCTGATAAGTTTCTTTCTTCTGGTCGACCGTTACACATTATGGTGAATAGTGCTGCTGTTGCTGGTATACCATTGACACGTGACGCACGCGGATATGAACTACAGTTTGCGACCAATCATTTAGGGCATTTTCAACTTGTAACAAGGCTTTGGCCTACACTTCGTAAAGCACACGGTGCAAGAGTGGTGATGGTTTCAGCATGGGCGCACAGTCGCTCACCGATTGCATTTGAGGATATTAATTATAATCATCGCGAATATGATCCATGGTCAGCATATGGCCAATCAAAGACAGCTAATATACTCTTTTCAGTTAGTATTGATGAGCGAGGAAAAGATGAGGGAATACGAGCATTTTCGCTTCATCCAGGAAGTATAGTTAATACTGGTCTTTCAAGACATATGTCACAAGAACAATTGCGAGCAACAGGCGTAATAGATAATGAAGGAAAGCCTATACTTGATTTATCTAGAAATATGAAAACAGTTGAACAAGGAGCTGCAACTAGCGTCTGGTGTGCAACAAATCCTAAGCTTGATGGAATGGGTGGTGTTTTTTGTAATAACTGTGATATTGCACAACTTGTAACTGAAGAAATTATAAACAATGTACCTGGTTCTAAAGTTATGGGTGTAATGCCACATGCAATTGATAAACAGGCTGCTGACCGTCTCTGGAGTTTAAGTGAACAATTTTTAGGTTTAGCATAACATGGAGATGAAAGTGTTTTAGTATTGATAGCACCCTAATTCATTGGATAGCTTTATTAATGACGCTTGCTAATAAATATACAATGTACTCATTGTATATTTAACTTTGTAAATGGGTATTAGCTATAATATAATATTACAACATCATATATATTTTTGAAGAAAGAGACTGATTGAAATGTTAGAGAATAAAGTAGAAGCTACTAATCTTAATGATGAGCATGAATTGGTTAATCAAGAAGTGATAAATAAAATTATTGCATTGACTGAAAGTATTACTAATACGGACGGCAAAAATCAAACTGATATTCCGAATCTTTATATTTGTAGAAATGCTTACGAAACACCACCTATTCCTAGCATTTTAGCTCCTGCATTATGTCTTATTTTACGTGGAAAAAAGGTGATTCATGCTGGTAAAGACATTATTTATTCAGAACCAGGCAATTTTTTGGCATCTTTGATTGATATACCAGCATTAGCTCAGGTTATTGGGGCTACCAAAGAACTCCCATATATAAGTTTGCGAATTGATTTTTCAACAGAAGAGATTGTTTCTGTGATATTAGATGCTGGGATTGATGTAGAGCTAAAGAATAGAGAATTAAGTGCCAGTGCCTTTGTTGGAAAAGCTGATAGAGAATTGTGCGATTTATTTACTAGATTATTAAGACTTAATGGTAACCCCAAAAAAGTTGATTTTTTATATCCACTTATTAAACGTGAAATGATTTTTCATCTGCTAACTGGAGAATATGGATATTTATTTTTGCAAAGGGCGTTTTTTGATCAACAGACTGATGGAGTTAGTAAAGCAATTACTTGGATTAAAGAAAATCATGCAAAATCTTTCACAATTAACGAGCTTGCAAAAGAAACTAATATGAGTGCTTCAAGTTTGCAACACAAATTCAAAATTCTCACTGCAATGACACCTTTACAATATCAAAAGCAAATCCGACTACAAGAAGCAAGGCGCCTTATGATGAGTAGTTCTATGGATGTAACAACTGTAGCTTTTAAAGTTGGATATGAAAGCCCAACACAGTTTAATAGAGAATATAAGCGTCTTTTTGGCTTACCACCGTTGAAAGATATAAAAGAACTACAAAAAAACTCTATTAATGTTTTACAGGCATTGAAATTAGTAGAGTAAAGTATATATAATGATTTAATCTAAATATTTTATCTCTTGACTTTAGCTTTGTGTTTTGGATTTAATAAAACTATCACATAAAAACTTCTTAATAATGAATATCAAGAAGTAGAATTAAGCTATAAATTCTACAAAGCTAAATACGATTTAGAACACAAACTAAATAAAGCAGTAGCATGAACTACTGCTTTATTTTTTATATTTAAGTGGCGTAATATGTTATAATTAATCCACGATGAATAGTTGAGTTATGGGAGGGATAGGCTTTGAAGAAGAACCATAAAGTATCAAGTAGTAAAGAAGAGTTGGTACGACAGATATTAGAAAAAGACAAGGATTTAAAGGGTAGTAATATTAATGAGGAATTGATGCATGAACTTATTAGCGGAAAAATATCAAAAAATATAAACGAAGCAGATAATGAGAATTCAACATTGGGGCAAAGAGCTGCTGACAAAATAGCTGCCTTTGGTGGAAGCTGGGCATTTATAATAAGTTTTGGCGTAGTGTTAGGGATTTGGATTATAGGAAATGCTATTATTTTAAGTGACAAAGCATTTGATCCATATCCGTTTGTATTTTTGAATCTAATCTTATCCTGTTTGGCAGCTATACAAGCACCAATAATAATGATGTCGCAAAATCGTCAGTCAGAAAAAGATAGGTTGACTGCTGCAAATGATTATCTTGTTAATTTAAAATCTGAAATTATAGTGGAAGATTTGCACTATAAGATAGATGGGTTATTGAAGCAACAAGAAAAGAATACAAAAACTATAGAAATTTTATTAAAAACAATAGAAGAATTGAAAAATAAATAAAATGGAAATATAGTCATTGATCAAGGATGATAAAACACTACAAATAAGTAGCTTGAAAAATAGAGATAGTATGATGGCAGCATTGAAGCCAGTATACTATCTCTATTTCTTTAGGAAATAAAGAAATATTATGTTTAACATTTTTACTATTGACATTATAATAGAAAAATATTCATAGTTTTCGTTCGGATAAGAATTTATTTAGCTAGAATATTGGGAGAAAAACCACGGTCTGGAGGAGTGAGTAAATATTAAAATGCATCAAAAAAGATATTTATCCAATGATAAATATCTTTTTTATTGACACAGCAAAATAAAAACGATACAATGAATTAGATATCGCTTAAATTATTATATATAATATACTTCTCTAATTGTATTATACACCTTCGAGAAAGCGATGTCAATAGTGTTTGAAAATAATTTCACTAAATTATTTTTTAAAGGAGTGAAACATTATGAACAATAATGACTTTGAATGGAAACTTGAACATGAATGGCTGAAGGAGGTGCTTAAAGAAGCTCAAAAACAATTTGATGAAAAACGTAATTTTAAAGAAAAATTTAAAAGTGACGCAATTGAACTGCAAAGGGAGTTATGGGAGGATGTAGGTTCTGTTTCTATAGAAAATGGATTAGAACAGATTGTAGGTTTCATGCAGTCTATCAATACCATGAAAATACAGAAGAGAAGCCATGAGTTCACCAGAAAGCTTGAGGAAAAATACGAAAAAGTACTTTTGTCACCATATTTTGCAAGGATGGATTTTATTGAAAAAGGTGAGGAGAGGGCTGAAAAGTGCTATATAGGAATATCCAATCTTATTAATGATGATTTTGACTTTTTAGTATATGACTGGAGAGCTCCAATTTCTAGCATGTTTTATGATTATGAAATTGGAGGAGCAGAGTATAAATGCCCTGAAGGAACTGTAGAGGGGAAACTCACCCTTAAAAGGCAGTATAAGATTAATAATGGTAAACTTGAGTATATGTTTGACAGCAATCTTAAGATAGATGACGAAGTATTACAGGATATCTTGAGTAAAAACACTGATAGCAAGATGAAGGCTATTGTAACAACTATACAAAGAGAGCAGAATAAAGTGATTCGTAATGATGAGTATAAAAACCTGATTGTTCAGGGGCCTGCTGGAAGTGGGAAAACCTCTGTTGCTCTTCATAGAATTGCCTATCTTTTATATAAGCATAGAGATAAAATAACTCCTCGAAATATAGTAATATTTTCTCCAAACGATATTTTTAATGAGTATATTTCTAATGTATTACCTGAACTTGGAGAAGATAATATGAATCAGACTACGTTTAAGGAGTATATGCACAAATCCTTAGGCAGTGAGCTTAACAAAGAAAATTATAGCGAAATGATGGAGGCTATTTTAACCTCAAAGAAGGAAGCAGCTTATCAAATAAGGATCGATAATATAAAGTTTAAAGCTTCAATGGAGTTTATAGATATATTAAAGAGGTATGTAATCTTCCTAGAAAAAATGGATAGAAACTTTAAAGATATAACATTTAGAAGCAAGTTGATAATTTCTACGCAGAATTTAGAAGAACTGTATTTCAAAGATTATGTACAGCTGCCACTAAAGAGGAGGCTTCAAAAGATAAGGGAGAGAATTTTATTTCTTTTAAAACCTCATGAAGAACATCGGATAGAAGAAGTAGCTGATGAACTTAAGAATTCGGATTCGTATATGGATAAAATTGAAATTATGAAACATAGTACAGCTAGAGTAAAGGATGAGCTGAAAGAGCTTTATTATGAAATAAATAGAATAACAGAGTTTGATTTACTGGATATTTATAAAAATCTATTTGAGAATTTAGAGTTTTTCTTAAGAGATTTAAATATTGAATACAAGCAGGAGAAAATTGGTGAAATAAAAGGATATACTTTAGAAAACCTAAGGATACGAAAGCTTAATTATGAGGATCAGCCACCACTCTTATATCTAAAAGGTGCACTGGGAGATCTTCTTAAAACCTCAGAAATTAAATACGTTATTATTGACGAGGCCCAGGACTATTCACCGCTGCAATATGAAATTTTTTATCAGCTCTTTAACCATGCAAGTATGACTATACTTGGAGATTTAAATCAATCAATAAACCCATTCATGAATGTAGGAGATTATAAGAATATCTCTCATATATTCACAGAAGATAGTACCTGCATAATAAATTTAACTAAAAGCTATAGATCTACAATGGAAATTACTAAGTTTTCAAGAAGGCTGCTTAATAAGGAGCTTGAGGTTCAATGTGTAGAAAGAAGTGGAGAAGAGCCTTTACTTCTTGGATTTTCAGATGAAGATGCAATAAAAGAAAAACTTCTTGAAGATATAAAAATATATAATGAGAAAAAATATAAATCCATTGGTATTATAACAAGAACCGCAAAGGAAGCAAATGAGGTATACGATTTCTTAAAAGATAAGATTGACGTTAAGGTAATAGTGAAGGATGATGATGAATATGTGAGTGATACCTTGATAATCCCTTCTTATCTTGCTAAAGGATTAGAATTTGATGTAGTGCTTATATATAATGCAGGAAATGAAAATTACAATTGTGAGGAGGAGAGGCTTTTGCTTTACACTGCTTGTACCAGAGCACTCCATATTTTATGCGTATACTACTCAAGAAAGATGACATCGTTACTATTTCATCCCTAGAATTATTCCTTGAATATAATGGATTGTAAGAAAAAATATACCATGATATTTTATAATAATTTTGGTGATTTAGTATTTAAAAAGATAGAAAATTTTAAGAAATAACAAATATATAGTGGGAAACTATGAAAAGTTCTAATGAACAGTTAAAAATAAATATTTTATTTGACCTCTTGACTTTGTCCATAACTGGAAGGTTTATACTATCATTGTCGACAGAAAGGAGAATTAATTGTGTACACTATTAGGCAGTTTTCTAAAATTGGGAGAGTTTCAACTAAGACACTTCGTTATTATGATGAGGTTGAGTTATTAAAGCCCGTGTATGTGGACAGACTTATTCATATGAACAAGTTTTAAAAATTCTTTCTATATCTGAATTAAAGGGATATGGCTTAAAATTAGAACAAATTTAAGCTATTATGGATAAGGAAGATGCTGAATTGCTTAAAAAGTTCCTAAAGAACAAAATAGTTGAAATTGATAAGGAAGTTCAAAACAGTTTGAAACTCAGAGATTCAATGGATAATAATTCGATTTTTAAGGGTTAAGGGCTTACCTTAGCCCTCTTTTTGGTTTTGAAAAGAGTAAATTAGCAAGAACTCCACTATGAAGTATTGTATTTACTTTTTCTTCAGAGTTACTATTTTTTAGGTCAAAACTTGTTTTAATCTTAACATACCAAGCTCAATATATAATAAATATACAGCACCAATTAATTTTGGAATAAGGAAAGCATTATTGTTCATCTTCATAGATAGGTGATGAAAGTGCAATACTTATACATAAATGAGGGATGATACCCATAATACAACCAAGAGCAGCAAATATGCTAGCTCTTTTCCATTTTGTTAGTCCTATTGAAATCGTATATGTAACTCCTGTACCTGGAATTATATGATGATAAATGATGTAATTAAAAAACTGAATGTAAAAGTGGTTAAAATTTTATTTAATTTACTTAAGTGTATTTATTATAATTTAATGTCCAAATTCATGATATAATGGTAAAAAAGCTTAAAGTTTATAAGTGATAATATGAAATGCAAAGTTAGTTCATATATATTACAATTTTTAAGATAATAGATGGAGTAAAGAGTGTGGAAGTAATAGAAATAAAAGAAGATATGAAATTAATAGAAAACTATATTGAATTAAAAGACTATGAATCTGCATTAAAGGGATTGGATTCACTAATACTAAAAAATGAAGATAAGGCAGATTATTTTTATTTTAAAGCATTTTGCTATATTCAACTTAATAAGTTGGAAGAAGCTACAAAAGAAACTAAAAATGCCATATTAAAAGGCTATTTATCAGATGATTGTATGAAGATTTTACAAAACATTTATAATAAAATGGGCGAAAAACATGATGCTCAGGAATATTTTATTAAAGAATTAATATTTTATCCAACTTCTGAAGATGAGTTTTTGAGAATAGCGTATATAAAATTTTTTATGGAAACTAGCGATAATGGAAGAAAATTTATAAAAAGAGCTATTAAAATATCATCTACAAATCCAAAAATTTTGAGATATGCTTTTGATTATTATGGGAATAAAGGTTTTGAGAGAGAGTTGCAAAAAGTTTTAGAAAAGTATTTAGAATGTGATGTAAGTGAAGTGTCGAAACTGGAGATTAATGGTGATTATGAAGTTTATTTGAAAAATCATAAAAAAGCTTTAGAATATTTTGATAAAGCCAGTTTGATTGATCCTAATAATGCTTTAATACAGGATAAAATCGAAAAAGCTAAGAAAAATTCAGGTATTTTAATAAAAAGTCGTAATATATTTTTAAGAATTTTAGAATTTATATCTGTGATAGTGGCAATAATTATTTTTTTATTTTTATTTGCAGTTACGCATTCTATTATAATTAGTGGTCTAATAGCCTTTATATTATGTAATCTTGCATTATTAAGCCTAAGAGAAATGAATAAATAAATTACCGTATTTTATTGGTTAATTAATCATTTCGAACATATGAAAAGGGTAATTTAAGTAACTGAGTATGTACTTCTGACATAATCTAGCAATATAGTAGCTTATATTAGGAGAAATACATGATTAGCTTAACCTTAACACCACTTCAGTATATTTATCTTGTCTTTATCATCATATTAATATTTGCAATGGTTAAGAAGAAGTATATATCATTGTTATGTATAGTTGGTATTTTTATTTTAGGCTTAGTAGGTACAGGATCTGTATATAAATCTGTTATGGGTGTATTTAATAGTTTTGTCTATGAAACAAAGGAACCTATGCCTACCATTTTTATCATATCTATCTATCATAAGTGCTATGAGTAATACGCTTATGGATTCAGGAATAAATGATGAAATGGTTTCTCCTTTCAAAGGAATTATTAAAGATTATTGGAATTGTTATGATGGTTTTATCTTGGTTTTTCTCGCCATCGTTAGCAGTAGCGCTTATTGGAGCATTATTTTTACATATTGCTAAAAAAGTAGGACTCCCAGCTATGGGGGTAGCAATTTCTATGAACTTATTTGGACGTGGTATAGCTTTATCTAGTGATTATATTATGCAAGCAGCACCTAAACTCACGGCAAATGCAGCTTGCATACCAGTTGCTGATGTTATTTCTGCAAGTATCCCTCTTGTAATAATAATAGGTATAGTGGCAACTGTTTCGGCTTTCTATTTTCTTAGAAAAGATATTAAATCATGGGATATATCTAATGAAAATAAAATTGAAGAAATATTAGCGGATTCAGTGGCCTCAATGCTTATTTCTTCAAAAAAATTGAGAAGGATTCTGGCTTTAGTAATAGAAGCTCTTTTTGCTTTAAATATTTTTATTATATATGTAGGTAAATTGCAGGGAGGCGATGCTACAGCTCTTATTGGAGGGACAGCAATATTTATATTAAGTTTTCTATCGGTAATAATCTATAAGGAAAATTCGCTAGGAAAAGTTACTGATAATTTAGTTAGCTCAGTCGTTTCAGCTAGCACACTTACAGTTGTTGAGGCTATTACAGGGTTGGATGGTTCTGGCTTTTAAAGTATATTTTTAGTGGAATCTGATCTATAGCTAAAATATTCTCAACTTCTATAGGTAGGTGGAGAAACTGTAATTCCTTGGGCCTTGATACCAGTAGCAGCTATCTATCGTGTAGATACTTTTGAACTGGCAAAGAAAAAACCTTAAACCAGTAGTTATAGGTTAGGTAGTTACGACTATAGTGGCAATGTTTATCTAATATAGTATTTTAATAATCAATGTAAAAAAGTCATCTGGAGATTATCCCTCTAGATGACTTTTGTATGAAATAAATTTATCTAATATTTATTTTATGAACATTTATGCCCCGGTATTTTATTATTTAGATAAGTTTTGCATTCTAATCGTTCGAAGCCAGATATTCTTATTTCAGTTATAGAGGGAAATGTAAAGTTAAGAGTATACTTTTTTTTATAAAAAGCAGCTGACCATCTATCTTCTATAAAGACTGCCGTATTTTTAAGGAAGATAACCTGCATGCTCTCTGTTTCTTTATCTGCTTCATAAACAGTAAAATCAAAAGAAGTATTAGTTACATTAGAAACCTCAACTTTACAATAATTTTTAAAAATTAAGTCATTATCGTTTAAATATCACTTATTCAAATAGGTTCCTCCATATAATTCAACTTTGTTATTTACTTTAGTTATCTTTTGAGAGATATTATTTTGATCATTAGCAACTTTTACAGGAGTAGTTATATCTTTTGAATTATCTTCTAATGGATTGATTTTTTTTAGAAGATTGTGCAGAGGAATTTAGTTTTTTAGTACTACTACAGTCAACTAAAATGAAACTTAAACATAATATCAAAACTATATTGAGAAATTTACCAATACTTAAATTAAAAAAGAATGATTTGAAAATATCAAATTATGTTTTTATAGAACATGTAAAGATGTCCTTACCAATGGCATTCCAAGCATCTATAATAGCGATTGGTGCTCTTGTAGTGCAATTTGCACTTAATAATTTGGGTGCTGTTTCTGCATATATGCTCAAAAAATTGATACTATTGAATGATATCCTTTTATATTACAATGGCTACCTACATAGTTCAAAATTATGGTGCTAAGAAATATGGAAGAATAAAAGAATGAGTAAGAAAATGCATTTTTATATCAGTAACTTTCAGTGTTATTGTAGCAATTATTAATATATTTGGAGATTATTTTCTAACAGCAATCTTTGTTAGATATGAGCAAAAAGAAGTTATTTCATTATCACAAATATATTAACTTCGAGTGGAATTTTTTACTTTGTACTTGCACTGCTTTTTATATACAGATATACTCTTCAAGGCTTAGGCCAAAGCTTTATTCCAACTGTGGCAGGTATTATGGAATTATTAATGAGAACTTTTGCTGCAATAATGCTATCAAAACCATTTGGATTTTTAGGAATATCTTTATCAAATTATTTAGCATGGTTTGGAGAATGTATTCTACTTGTTATATATTACTATAAGGAAGATAAATTGTGAGTAATTGGAAAAAGAACATTATATAGATGATAATGATATAAGCGAGTGTAGTTGTATGAATAGGTAATGATCTGTTAGAGGTCTTGTTTTTAAACTTTAAAATTTTTTATAAAATTTTATGATTTTTTGCAACACTTCTCTAAGTTGGATTGTATTACTAATAGAAGACACAATTGAAAAATAGCTAGTCCATCTGCTAGTCCCTCTAGTAGGCTATGTTGTATCAGGCTGATTAGGCAGATAAACTTAATATGTCCGGTCAACTATGAGTGCTATCTGTCTTCTTGTCTGATGAAATAAATATATTCATGGCAATTTGGGACTTGTTATTTTCATTAATGTGTCTAAAATGAAAAAATAAGATATAAGCACATAAAAATAAGTATAATACTCGATTGTACGAGCTTAGAAGGAGTAGATAAAATTATGAAAAAATTAATGATAGGTATATTAACAGCAGTAACAATTATGGGGATGTCAGCTCAAGCATTTGCAGCAGATTCATTTAGTCATAGATCTAATCCAGTGCAGATCATCGGAGGTGATATTCCAATATCAAACTCTGCACCTAAGGATGTGGATATCAACAAGGTATCGATATGCGGGAAAAATATAGAGCTTGGAGTAAATGGTGTTTCAATATATAAAGGTAAGATTATGGTTCCATTAAACATTACAGCGGAAAGTCTTGGGTTTAAAGTTGATGCGGGTAATGATAATAAAACTATAACCTTAGATAATGGTAAAATTAAAGTAAATGTTTATGTAGGAACAGATGGTTATTTTATATTAAACAATGATCCTAATTCTATGTCAGTGATGATGATGCATATATTAGGTGCGGAAACTATAAAGATTGATAATGTTGTATATGTACCAATTAATTTGTATAATGAGATATTGAATGATAAAAAAACAGTAGGCAGCTTTTTTGTAAGGAATAAAGATGGACAATGGATTTATTCAATTAATGGAGATCTTGCAACAGGATGGAAGTTAATAAATAATAAGTGGTATTTTATGAATAATAGTGGCATAATGCAAAAAGGTTGGGTTCAAACTAATGGCGCGTGGTATTACTTGTTAGATGATGGAGAAATGGCTGTAAATACAGTGACTCCAGATGGATATAAAGTAGATCAAAGCGGTAAATGGGATGGTAGTCCAGCATCTACGGCAGGAATTCAGACTCCAGGTGTTGACGATTTAATAAATCCAGTCGTAAATTATGACACTATAGAAGATGCTCAAAAAATATTAAAATATAAAATCACAGTTCCAAAGGAATTATTAGGTAAATATAATATCAAATATATAAATACTATCTCAAGAGATTTATTTCAAATATGTTATGTAAGTAATCAAGGTGATATTTTATTTAGAATGGGACAAGGCACTGAAGATATAAGTGGTGACTACAATAACTATAAGACTAATAATACAATAAATATAAATGGTAGCAATGTTAAACTAAAAGGAGACGATAATCTAGTTAAAGTTGCGGTTTGGAGTGCAAATAACATGTCATATTCTATTTCAGTAAATTCTGGCATGACTCAAGATGATATAATAAAAATAGTAAAAAGCACATTTTAGTTATGTATATTCTAGTAACTATAGATAAATTAAATTCATGATCAACTTATACCAGTTAATTTATTCAATAACTGCTAGACTTAAACGTATATCAAACATAGAAATCTTATACATCCAGCGAAGTTTTCATAGTCCACTGGAGTAAATATGTATAAGATTTAGGTTGATACACGTTTAAGTGTAAGGTTGATTAGCTATAATACATTGTGCTGCTGGATGGAAGGATGAGTTTTTTATGAAAGAGGTTTCATTGCGTACGGATGAAATTATTTCACAAGATTTGGAGAATTATGGAGATATGCTGCTGAGGCTTGCGTATTCATATATGAAAAATCTATATGATGCAGAAGATGCTGTTCAAGATGTTTTTATACAATTGCTTAAAAATATAGAGATATTTGAAAGCGAGGACCATAAAAAGCATTGGCTTATTTGTGTTGTCCGAAATATCTGTAAAAATAAGTTGAAATCCTCATGGTTTAAAAAGCATGTAGAATTAACGGACATGCCTTATTATGATGAATATAAAGACAACCATGTTTTAAATCAGGTTTTAAAGCTCCCGCTGAAATATAGGGAGATTATTCATTTATATTATTATGAGGGATATACAACGGTTGAAATATCAAATATAGTGGATAGGAAAGAAGCAACAGTAAGATCATTACTTAGCAGAGGAAGAAACCTGCTAAAAAAAGAGCTAAAGGAGGAGTATGATTTTGAGTAAGAGATATAATGAAGAAATAAGTAAAATAGTAATGAATGATGATATGAAAAAAAGAATACTCCAAAATGTTTTGAATGCAAATGAAAATAGTGAAGAAAAAAATATGAAAGTTGAAACTACTTTGCCAAAGGTAAAAAAATATAATAATATTAAAAGAAATATGCAGGTAGTTGCAGCAGGTTTTACTGTAGTTTTATGTTTAAGTATAGCTAAAACTTATCCTATGCTTCTAAAAAGTTCACCTAATGGTCTAAAACAGAACGAAACAGCAGAAAATCATGATGATGAAAATAATGACTTAAAATCTAGTGATAATAATGAAGAGGTTAATAATAGTGATAGCAAAGAAGCCTCTGGCAATAATA
This sequence comes from Bacillota bacterium, assembly GCA_023435985.1. Taxonomy (GTDB): domain Bacteria; phylum Bacillota; class Clostridia; order Clostridiales; family Clostridiaceae; genus Clostridium. Next base: position 26,746 of record JAEZKY010000161.1, read on the forward strand.
AAGAAGATCAAACCTTAGATCAGAATAATTATAATAATGGTGATGATTCTAAAAAAGAAGAGAGTAATGCAGGCTCAAAAATAGGGACAGAAGAAAAAAGCAAAGATAGCTCACAAGCAAATTCAGGCTCAGAGGTAGGGAAAAGTCAGCCAGCACAAAATAATGATGGTAAGGCTGTAGGAAATTCAAATATTTCATCAAAAACAAATCCAGAAGAAGCTGTTAATAATAAGGGAAATAATAATGTAACAAATCCAGAAAACCAAACACCTCCTGAGGATAAAAAGGAAAATAGAAGTGTAGCAAGCACAAAGCCCAAAACAGAATCTGAAGATGCAATGCTGGATAAAATGCCAGTAAATAATACAGATAATAATGTTTCAAAGAACTCAGTTATGTCAGCTGAAGATGTAAATTATAACCAAGAATACAAGACATTAGATGAAGCCGAAAAAGCATTAAATTTAAAAGTAAATTCATTAAAAACAGTGCCTAAAGGCTATGAAATGGAAAACGTAAGTACTATATCAAATGAAATAATACAAGTAGACTATAATAATGGTAATAGCAATATAACTTTCAGAGTAGGCAAAGGCATTGATAATATAAGCGGCGATTATAATGTTTATCAAATTAAGAACACAGTAAAAGTAAATGGACTAAACGTGAATTTACAAGGAAATAAAAATAAAGAATATAATTTAGCTGTATGGGAAAAAGATGGCATATCATATTCAATTTCAGCTGAAAATGGCATTGATGAAAAAACAATATTGGATATGATTTCGTAGTATTTGAAGGACATATTTTCTGAGTATCCCGTAATATGAGTTATAAACATTAACTTAATAAATAAAATAAGTAAAGAATATAATAAAAATAGCTGAGGCTTTCTAAATACAGAGAGTCTCAGTTTTAATTATTTAAGGATATTGTATATCAAGCTTTATCATATTTAAGTTCAATTGAATATTAATATTTTCTATTTAAACAAAAGTGAATTTTGTGTTTATTATCATGGAGGTGGTACAGATGCACTATATTATTCTGAGAAATTAGATGACGTTTTGGGTTATGTAAACAACTTAAAGTCCGAAGATTTCAAGAACTAAGGAAATATCTTCTAATAGTCTTTGAAATCTCTAAATTTAGGTAACATGTTAAATTAAAAAAGAATTGAATATTATAAGTTTATTATTTTTTATAAATTCATTTATTTTTGTTTGGTAAGGTTAGTAATATATCTTTCGTAATAATTTTTTTGTTATATTTAGTAATTATCAAAATCATTAGTATTATTCCACATAGAATTAAATCCTACAGAGTATTCTTTAACTATGTCAGGCTTTTTCATAATTGCTGAAGCATCATTTTCATTTGCACCATCTTCTAGGTAGTTATAGCTGCCTCCTAAAGTCTCCGCATTATCTATTATAATAAAGTTTAAGTGTGTTAACCCTGTAGGAGTATTTATTTTTATTGGAATACCACTTTGCTTAAACTTGTCCAAAATTTCTTTTTGAGTTTTGGAATTAGATTTTTCTGAATCTGTTATTACTCTAACATCAATACCTCTTTTCTTGGCATCTAGAATGGCATTAGCCATGTCTTCCTTTGTAATTAAGTAAGCAGCAATATCTAAGCTCTTTTGTGCTGAATTAATTTCTTCAATTAAAATATCATCTGAGCTTTCATTTTTTTGAGTTGAATAAGTTCCTGTTTGATTATTATCTTCTGGTTGTATGCTTGGATTTGAAGTAGCGTTTTCACCGCACCCAGAAAGTAATAGTAAAACTGATAATGCTGAAATTAGTGATTTAGAAAGCTGTTTTTTATTCATAAAATGTCCTCCGTGGTTAAGATATCAATTATAATGCAACATGAAAAATGAAGCTAAATAGATTCTCTTATTAATTTAAAATTGTTAGTATTTAACTTGTATAAGTTCAATACTATTATATATTTTTTATATTTAAATATAAAGCATTAAATAACAAGTAACTGTAATACTACATTTTCTATATATGCTTAATGAATAGTGTAAAGCAATTTATGAAAAAATAAAATTAAAATCTATTTATAGTATAGAGAAAATGTTGAGAGGGTAAGTATTTATGAGAAAATTTATGAGTATGGTCTTTGGAATGGTATTAGTCTGTATTTTTATGATACCTGTTTCTTATTGTAATGGAGAGACTAGGGATACCAGTGAAGCTGCTGATAGCAAAATTTATGAATTGCAGCAAAATGCTTTTAAATACTATCAAGTCGAGCATAAAGGAACTTTAGGAATTCCTATTTCATGTTCATGTGAAGGGTCTGAGGCGGGGGATATTAGAAAATATGCAGTAGAGCCTAAGTACTCTGAATCCATTAAGGATAATAAGATTGAAATAACTATTTTACAAGTTAATGTTACTGATTCAGAAAATAACTTCAATTCAATTTTAAAAGATAATAAGTATATAAGTGATATAAAGCTAGATAAGCTTGATGAAAATACAGTAAAAGTTAATATTGAGACCTCTGGAAAAATAGATATTAAAGTAAGTCCAGTAAAAAGGAGATATTCTGCACTTGGAGACGATAAATATGAATTTACAACTTTTATAGGTGTCACCTTTGAAGAAAAAGTTAAAGATAATTCTAAAATAATAATTGTTGATCCTGGCCATGGTGGATCAGAGCTTGGAACAACAGCTAATTTTACTTATGAAAAACAGTTGAATTTGGATATATCTAAAAGAATAAAAGAAAATCTTGAAAGAAAAGGATATCGTATATATATGACTAGAGATGATGATAGCAATGTAGAATTATTGGATAGAACAGATCCTGCAAATCTTTTAAATGCAGATTTATTTTTTTGTGTACATAATAATTCACTTCCCCTAGATGTAAGTATGCAGTGTGTTCATATGTTTAGAGGAACTACGGTACTATATAATTCAACTGCACCAAAATCAGGAAGAAAGTTTGCTACTATACTTATGAGGGAAGTATCTGCTACCATAAAAACTAATACATATCCACTTCAGGATAGACCCAATCTTGCAGTGTTATCATCAGCATGGTGCCCGGCAGTGCTTATGGAAACTACTGTTTTGACTGATGATGGTGATACAAAGATGATGATGCATAGGATTAACAGCCAGAAAGTTTCTGATGCATCACTTAGAGCTGTAAATAAATATTTTAGTGAAAAAGCTGAGTGAGAGGGGGATATATATGAAAACGACAAAGCTTGCTAATAGATTTTTTTCATATACATCTATTGCAGGATTAATTTTTATTTCATGTAACATGAGTGCAAAAGCTGATACAGGTGGAACAGATTTTGAACATGCGGATTTTGGCACTGTTTCAGGCTTAGCAGTTGAAAAACAAAATCCATATGTTGAATATGCAGGAGTTGACCATTATCCCGTTATAAATGGTGAAAATGTTAAGATCAACATGACCTCAAAGTATGACGGAGGTTATTCAGACTATGGTAACTATGATTCAGTGCAGTATAGAGTGTTTATAGATACTAAGGGTGAAGACAAAGAATACACAGAATTAACTAATGGATACTCAAATGATATTCCTGCATACAATGAATTTGTTATAGAGGATAATAAACCATTAACTGAAGGTGATTATAAAGTTATGATTTTTATAAAGAAATCTTCATCTAATGGAATAGATAAAAATTCATATGGAGCTTATGATAATATATATAATTTTAATTTTACCTGCTATAACAGCTCAAATGCTCCTAAAAATGATGATTCAAAGGTTTCGAGTTTATCCGGTAATATTGTAAATGACGGAATGGCTGTAGAAGATGATGAGTATATATACTATATAAACAGGGTTGGAGATGTTTATGGCGCAGCTCCTGATTATTTATATAAAATAAAGAAAAATGATCTTCCTAGAAAGGATTTTTGTGACTTAAGCTATAACACAAAAGTAATTCCAAATAGAGTATGGAATCTTAACCGTGTAGATGACTGGATTTATTATAGCAATTGGAAGGATCCTTTTCATCATAGCATAAATAAAGTTAAAAAAGATGGAACGGAAGACACCTGCATAGCAAATGAGGCAACAGGTAATATGTTTGTGGAAGGAAATTGGATATATTATGTTAAAAGAACAAATTCTCATTCGATTGATTTAAATAATATATACAAGATATCTTTAGATGGTACTTGCAGAATAAAGCTTAATTTAACTAGCACAGAAGATATGACTGTGAGTAATGAATGGATTTATTACACTAATATATCTGATGGCTATAAGATCTATAGAATGAAATTAGATGGCAGTGAGAATACAAAAATTTGTGATGATGAAACTTTATTTATGACCGTGCATGAAGATACTGTATTTTATAGCAATAAGAGCGATGATAATAAGTTATATAAAATAAATGGGGATGGAACTGGGAAAGCGAAATTATCTAATAACAAAGCTACATTTATAAATGCAAGCAAAGAATACGTGTATTATGTAAATTATTCAGATAATGAAAATCTTTATAAAGTTCCAACTAGTGGAGGGAAATCTAAAAAAATCTCTAGTGAGTATGGAACTAATATAACAATTCTTAAAGATAAAATATATTTTAACGGAATGTTTTATAAAAAATAATAAAAGCGACGTATATTTCAAAATTATTAATAACATATAAAATAAGCTGAGATTTTTTTATGCCTTTAAAATCTCAGCTTTAATTATGCGTAAAAGTTTATTCTACGATAAAAGAATATAATTTTTTCAGTCTTTTCTATAGTGATGGAATTACTGAATATCCCCTAAATATCTTATATATTGATTAGAAAATTACAATATATGACTATAAAAATACAGGATAGGTAAAAAGTGCGTATTACTTTGAATATAGAGTAAACTAAAATTGTTTAATGGAAATTTTTGGGAACAAAAATTACGTTAAAATAAAATTTGTTATTGCTCTTAAATATTAGTCATTTTATTAAAAATAAAATTTCTAAATACAGCTAAAAGTAATGATTGTATTTGAAGATTATGAGGGGTTTATATGAAAATTACTATTTTTACTGCTAATAAGATTATTAGAGATAAAATTACAGGCTTAATTAGTAATTCAATAGAGAAAAGAAATATTTCTTCGTTGTCAATTTCAAATCCAAGCCCGGTGACTCTCAATGAATTAAAGCTAATCTGCAATGAAAATGTAAGATGTTTAATAATAGCAGATATAAGTAATGAAGAAATATATGATGGAAATTGGATTGAAGCAATTAAGACTTTATCTAGAAATTATAATAAAATATTTTTTGTATTGTTATCAAATAAAGATGAGAAAGCTACAACTATTTTCAAAAATAAAATGCGTGTATTATATTTTGTTAATTTATTAGAAGAAAATTTAGAAGAAGAACTTAATAGAGTTATAAAGTCCTTAAGTAGAAATAATAGAAAAATAAAAAGAATTTATGCAAATGATCAATGGGGGAATAAGGTAAAGATTTTAGTTGATGATGTTCTATTCATTGAAACAATTAAAGGAACACATAAATGCATGATTACGCATAAAAAGGGTGTTAGTATATTAAGAATAAGTATAAGTAAATTCTTAAGTGAATTAGACTCAAGATTTGTCTTGTGTAGACCATCGACTATAGCAAATATTGATAATGTTTATAAAATAGATTTATATAATAATTTATTGTATTTCGATACAGATATCATGTGCACATTTTCAAGAAATAATAAGAAAAAGATCAAAAGTATATTTAAGGCAACATATATATCAAAGTAGGAATATTTATATGAATAGTTTGATTATTATGGTACAAGCAATATTTATTCACTTAGTAAGTAGAAAAGAATAAATGAAAATATTATAAATGCTCAGCCAAACACTATAAAGCGTACACTTAAGAGGCTGAGCGAATATTTTGTTTAATAAGATAAGCATAGTGCATAAATTTGCTGTTATATAGAATATAGGTTTAATGCTTGTAAATCACATACATAAAATTATAAATTTCTCGTATAATTAGCATTTGCAAAAATTTCGTATTCTTCTGTTCTTCGATTATACAAACCTTTAAGAGTCGCACCTCCAGCTTTTGACCAGGCTTGAAAATTAGTTTTTAATGTACTATCTCTGCATCCGCTTATAATATTTTTCCAGAGGGTAGAGCTAAATAATGCATTTGTTCCACAATTATATGAAAATGAACATAAAGCATCAAATTGATTTTGATTAAGGTCTATATTATAGGTGGTTAATTTACATTTTATAGTCCAAGCCATTTTGTCAATTTCTTGTTTTAGCCATTCACATGCTTCAGCTTCAGTGCAAGTAGAATTTATACCATTTGGAAATGCCTCTGGAACACTAGCTTTTGTTGTTCCATATCCTATTGTAAGTTGTGCATCAGTATATCCAGTGCCATCATAATAAGCTTTGGCACTAAATCCTTCATAACTTTTTACAAAGTTAACTAAGTCCTCGGAAACAGTTCCACTGCAAAAATTGTTTTTTAAAGAGCCATCTTCATTAAATGTGTATTCTTTGCCATTTATTATTCTGGTACAATTTGATATCATTACACCTTTATATTCGCCTTGGCTTGGGTTAGAAGATTCAATTAGATAATACCAAACATTATTAAGTTGAATCCATCCAGTTTGCATAGCTCCATTAGTGTCTACATAATACCACCTGTCGTTATCCTGTATCCAGCAGGCAGCAGCCATAATTCCAGTTGGATAGAAATAATACCAACTTAAATTGATTTCTTTCCAAGATCCATTAACCATTTGTCCAGTTTCATCTAAATAGTACCAGTTACCCTTAGATTGATTCCAATTGTTCCTGACTAAATTGCCATTTTCATCATAATAAAACCATTTGTCATTTTGATTGATCCATCCAGTAGTCATCTATACATCCTTCTTTCTATTATTTCGGTAATGCAGTACTAGATTCCATTGGAATATCCACTGGAGTAGAATTTGTAATTGTTAATTCTTGAACAGCATTTGCATTATCACTCGCAGTAGGGGGAGTTATATTAGTTTTAATTATTGTTTTATTTACTCCCGTACAAGAGGAAGCCTGTAAGGTTGCTAAAATTTTTTCTATTCTGTTTTGTAAATAGTTATTTGTATCATTTAGGCTGTTAGTAAATATTTTTTTTGATTCTTCGTTTAATTGATTTAAGACATTCCCTTTTACTATTTCTGATAAAGAATTTAATTTTGACTTGTCAACAGTTCCATTTTTAATGGCTTCTAATATTGTAGGCTTAATTGTGTTTTCAACTGCTATTATATTAGTAGAAATTAAATCATCTACTTTGTCTAAAGTGCTATTAACTAAGGCTTTAGTTTTCTCATTTTTCATATGTTCTGCTTTTTCTTTTACCAGATTGACAGCTTTTCCAATGTACATAGTTAGATATATTCCAGCTATACTTATAATACTGCCTATAAGTATTTGCAATAAATCTAATATTTGTGCTTTGATTTCTTGCATCTTTGCATTCCTTCTTTCTGATTTCACCTTGCGAAGAATATAAAAGGTTCTATAAAATTACTATATAGTCACACTTATTCTAAAAATTTAAGACTCTTTATGTCTAAAATATAAAAATATGGAGGTGAAGTTCCTTAGAAAAGAACTTCACTTTTTATTTTATGGAAGGTTGATGTTTAGATTAAGGTTGTTGGCTATACCTATTTAGTTTTAATTAATAAATAAAAGGTTTATCTAGGATCTACACTTGATTTTTGGCTTAATGTTGTTCCCCAAATTTTAACTGTACGAAGAGGAACCATTGCAAGATTTTTTTCATTAACTGAGGTTCTCCATCTTTCCCAAAGAAGTCCAGTGGCTCCTTCAGCTTTAATGTTTATATTTCTCGCATTTCCAGGTAGAGGTATTGTAGTAGAGAATGGTGCAGTTAAGTTCTTGCCATTTTGAGGCCAGCTATTATGAACAGAATTTACTGCTCCATTGACATAATTAATTTCTTCCCAATCTACATGGAATGAAGCTACATAAGCACCTTTGTGTTCTAAAATAAGATTTCCTTTACTAAAAGTTTCGCTATTTGTTACAACATAGGATGAAGTTCCAGAAACTTTGCCTGGAGCATTATCTTTTAAGAAAGCAGTTTTATAAGAGAGAGGGTATGCAGGATTGCTCTTACTTAACTCAGGGTTTGTAGTAATAATCTTATTCAATTGTTCTAGATATCCTTTATCATCAATGTTTCCAGTAGGCAAAGTGACAATTCCTCCACCGAGTACTATGATTTTACATGTGATGGATTGATTGTTGCTTGAGGATGATGTATCACTGTGCATATCAACGTTAACACCATTTTTAGAAATATTACCTCTTAATTTTGCTTCTAATTGATTTTGTGACATTTCAGATTCAAAAAATAAATATATTTGACGGCCATATTGAACATTCTCTACGATTGCAGGAGGATTTTTACTATCAATACCTTTGGTAGCAAGTTCATCCCAAGTAACAGTGTCACTAAATACATCACTTGGATGTTTAGGTAATTCAGCTGAAACTGTGTAGTATAACTGTTTATATTGAACAAGATAGGCGGATTTTTTATTTGAGGTTATTGCTTTAAAATCTATACCTAGTTTTTGTTTTAAAAAGCTTACATCACAGTCTAAAGTGATTTGCAATTGTTTTTCATCATATACTAAGCTGCTTTTTAGCTGAATATTAGAAGGAGTAGCATAACCCTTATCATACCAAGTTTCTAACAATTCTGTAACAGCCGTAGATACATTTGCAAAATTCGGATTATCAATTTTCTTACTATTTTCAGTCAAACCAGGTAAATCTATTGTAATGTTTATAGACGCTCTATCAGTAACAAGAGGTTGTGGTGTACCATCGACTAGGTTACTGTTTACTAGTAATAATGATCCAGGGTAGGTTATATCTTTATATGCATTTGGAACGCTGATATCCATATCTCCAGCATCAATATCATGCTTTTCTCTTGTAATTACAGTGAAATTTCCATTATCTAAACTTCCTTCTTTAGAATTAAGATTTGTTACTTTTTCTCCATTAAATGTTAATACTTCAAGTGGGTTGTATTTCAAGCCATAAATTTGATTATCAATTACTTTGTTGGACATATTTATCTTCCTTTCTAAATTAATTTTTTATATTAAATTTATTAAACAGACTATTTTTCAAAAATATTTAAGTCATATTTCATAGAGGTCATATTTAATTTAATTATTAACTGGGATTACTAATCGTTCTTAAGTTCTACATTTGAACGACAGTCTTTTAATTCAGGCACACTGAGAGAGGTTATTCCCAATGAGTTAGTTCTAGAAGTTTCCTCTTGCCAATTATCATAAGCATATTTAATAGCTTCTGCTTTATTTTTTGCGATTATAGTTGCTGCATAATCCCAGATACCTTTTTTTGTTTCCGGCCTTGCAAGGTAAACTCTATATCTAAAAGTCGGCATAATTAATTACTCCTTTCATATTGAAAATATACTTTTGCCTTCAGACATACAGCTATTCGTCAAAGATATATGGTTCACTATCAATCATCACAAACACCTCCCTTGAAATTTATAGGATAAGTATAAATCGTTGTAATAACAAAAATATATTTTTAGCATTGAGTGTATAAAAGTTGACATGGATGGTAATAGTTTGATTGTAATTGTAATAAGAATAAGAAAATTCAGAACAGATAGAGATTGGGAGCAGTTTCACACACAAGCTAATCTATCTAAAGAAATATCAATAGAAACAGAAGAGTTTTGGAAGAATTCTCATGGGATGAAAATAATTAGAATAAGGAACACGTTTTAGAAGAACTTGCTAAGGCCATAGTTTATTTCATATCAAGCTTTGTCATATTTAAGCTTTATTGAATATTATTAATTAATAAAAGTTTTGAATGGAGTGGGATATATGAAAACTATGGATAGGTTTAAATTCTTTACAAGATTTGCAGAGTTAGATGGGCTGAAAAGCGTAGATGTAAGTAGTAAACTACTTAGAAATTTAGTTGGCAATAATGATGAGGTTTGTTTAGGACAAAGACAGGTAGGAGAGAGAAGTTACCATATTTTCTATTTAAACAAGAGTGAATTTTGTGTTTATTATCATGGAGGAGGTACAGATGCATTATATTCTTCAGAGAAATTAGATGATGTTTTAGATTATGTTAACAACTTGAAGCCTGAAGATTTCAAAAACTAAGAAAATATCTTTTGGTTGTTTTAACAATAATTTTTCTGAAATGTTATTAAAAAATGTAATAATAAGCTGAGATTTTCTACAACTAGAAAACCTCAGCTTTTAATGTATTATTCATTAAGGTTGTTTTTTATATATCTATTTAAATATATAATCATTAATTTTAATGTTCCATATTGCTTTTCTATTTGGTTCTATAAGCCCTGAAAAATGAACGGATTTCTTCAGCTAGAGGTTCAGGATCTTCCATAGCAGTGAAATGTCCTCCTTTAGGCATTGTAGTCCATCGAGTGACATTTAAATGGTTCATAGCCCATTTTTTTGGTGGCAGCAATACATCAGCTGGGAAAAGGGCTATACCTGTTGGTACATCTATGTGTCCCATTGGTGGTAATGAATGTACATTTTCATAATATGCATTTGCTGATGAACGTATGGTATTTGTGATCCAATAGATCATTATATTAGTGAGAAGTTCATCTTTACTAAAGCTTTTATTTAAATCACCATTACAATCACTCCAGCCACGGAATTTTTCTATAATCCATGCAGCCAAACCTACAGGCGAGTCAGAAAGTCCGTAGGCTATGGTTTGAGGTTTTGTAGATTGAATATACATATAACCTCCCTCATTTGAAATCCATTCAGAGGCATTTTTCTCATATTGTAATTCTTCCTCTGAAAGTTCTTGCCCATTCTGAGAAGCCGTAAGATTTCTAATAATACCGATATCTGTTAGATGGATTCCTATTAGAAGTTCTGGATGGTTTAATGCCAAGTATCTTGTAACCCCTGAACCCATGTCTCCGCCTGCAGCAGCAAACTTACTATAGCCAAGCTTTTCGGTCATTAGTTTAACCCAAAGCTCAGAAATACTATAATTGTTCATGCCACTATGTTTTGAAGCACTAGAAAAACCAAAGCCGGGTAGTGAAGGGATGATTACATCAAAAGAGTCTTTGGGATCACCGCCATAACTTGCAGGATCAGTAAGAAGGGGGATAATCTTTTGATAACGTATGAAACTATCAGGCCATCCATGAGTAAGGATAATTGGTGTTGGATTAGGTCCTTTACCTTTTTCGTGTATGAAGTGAATATCTATCCCATCCACATTACAGCGAAAATGAGAAAAACGGTTTAATTCTTTTTCTTGTGCGCGCCAGTTAAATTCATCATTCCAATATGAAACAAGTGATTTTAAATAATTTATGTCAGTACCTCGCTCCCAATCTGAGCCTTCTATTTGATCAGGCCAGCGTACATGCGCGAGCCTGTATTTTAAATCATTAAGTACCTCATCAGATACTTGGATATGGAATTTTTCAATAGACATAATGATTCTCCTTTCATTTAAGCTATGGCGAAATTAGTTAGTCATAGCTTTTCCTCATTGATTAATAACACGTATTATTTAGTTCTTTAATAATAGTTTATCATTTGGGAAATATGATACAATGTGATAAATGAAGCTTTTAGCTATACTATTTGTAAAAGTATAATTAGAAAGATAAAAAAACTATTTGCCCTTGATTAATAAAAAATATCAATGGCAGTTTGAATTCATTATTTATTTTAATGTGCCCAATGGAGGAATGTTTATGCCACAAGTAGATCGTCACAAGAATAGAACTGTATATATTGAATTTATTGCAAATGAAAGTTTTATAAATCTTCCTTATAGTGGGCGGTTAACTATAACTTTTATTACGAGTGGGAACATGCATTTACAATTGAATGACCGCCCTATAAAAATTGCAGCTCCAAGTATTCTTTGTTTATCGATGGAGGATAAAATACAAGTGCTTGAAAAGTACAATGTATCTTCACAGTCATTTTGTTTTCATCCCGATTTTTTTAATACAGTTCATTTCTCAGAAACTAATGGCTATCTGTCAACTAATCTAAAAATAAAAACTGGTCTGCTACTTTTTGGAAAAGACAAAATTCATACTAGGGTATATGCTGTAGATGAGAAAGTATATCTCAAATTATATGAGTGGTTTTTTATTATGGGAACTGAAGTATATGCCCAGAGTGATTCTCTTTGGGTGTGCAGAATAAAAAAGTATTTAATACAAATCTTTGGTTTACTTGAAGAGCTAAATCACCATAGCGAAAAATCGCCTGTTAACTTAGCTTTAGAATATATACACATAAACTATTCTGATAAAATAAGGTTAGAAGATTTAACAAGATGTGCTCATTTGAATCGTGTATCACTAAATAAAGGCTTTCAGGATTTATGTGGATGTACAGCAATGGGTTACTTGCTAGCATATCGTTTAAAAGTTGCAGAGAGTCTTCTAACCCATACTGATATGAGCTTAAACGAAATTGCACGCGCTACTGGCTTTGAATATGATACATATTTTATAAAACAATTTACTGCTAAGAAAGATATAACTCCAACAGAATTTAGAAAGGTTTCACGGGAGTTTTCAAAGCACCAATAATAGAATTTAAGACTATAAAAGGGTCAAGAAAGTAAATTTGTATTCAATTAAGATAATATTTACACGCAGAATAAAACCACTGCGTGTTTTTTTATGGATATTATTTTTCTTTTATCAACGTTAAGAGGATAAGATAAGGTCTAAACTTAGAGCTTTTACAAGATTTAAAAGAATAATTTCATAATTTTAGGTAAATGTTATTAAAAAAATTTTCAATAAATCATTGAAGTATTCGTTTTCATGTGGTAGAATTTATTTATGAATTGGTATGACCAATTTGTGATGCTTTGTGTAGAAAGTAAATTGAAATAATAGTTACAAAACAATATTTCTAACTATTCAAAAACACACAATGGTTTTATCAACCAATACTTTAATAACTATAAAGGGATAAAGGAGAGGGAAAGTATGAATATTCTGTTATGTGTGAAGCAAGTTCCGGATGATTCTGTTGAAATTCATTTGGATAATGAGAAGAAAAAACCTAATCTAAATGGAGTCAGTTTGGTAGCAAATGCATTTGATACGTATGCGTTAGAGTTAGCAGTTCGTTTTGTTGAGGCTAATGGAGGAATGGTTAGTGTATTAACTGTTGGAGCTGATGATTCTTTAAACACATTAAAAAATTGTCTTGCTGTAGGAGCTAAAGAAGCCTTCTTTGTAAAAGATGATTCTTATGCAGATTTAGATGCTATGGGAACAGCAGATGTTTTGGCAGATGCTATTCATAAAATAGAAAAAGATAAAGGTGAAAAATTTGATTTAATTCTTTGTGGAAAGGAATCTACAGATGAAATTACCGGTCAAGTAGGAGCAATGCTTGCTGAAAAATTAAAAACAGGTTTTGTTAGCAGTGCAATTGAAATTGGTTTGAAAGATGGGGGGATGGAAGTTCATCAAGAAACTGAAGAAGGATATAATTTAGTTTCTTTAGAATCTCCAGCTGTAATAACAGTAAGTAAACCAGATTATGATCCACGTTATCCTACTATTAAAACTAAGATGGCAAGCCGTAAGGCGGTAATTCCAACTTATTCAGCAGCAGAAATTGGAGAGGTAAAACAAGCAAAAGTACATTGCACTCAATATGTTGCACCTCCTAAAAAAGAGGCTGGTATCAAAATTCAAGAGAAAGATGCTGCAATTGCGGTAAGTGCTGTTATAGAGCAAATGAAAAAAGATAAGGCAATCTAATTAAGGAGGAAAAGAAAGTATGAAAGCATTATTGTTTATTGAAACAGATGGAGAAAAAGTACTAGGTGGAAGTCTCGAACTTATTAGTGCAGTAAAGGCATTAGATGCGGAAGGAACAGCTCTTATAGTAGGCAGCAGGGCAGCTTCAGATACAGTGGCAGATTTGGGAATTCCAGTTATTTTTATAGATGCTGCTACAGATTGTGATACATTAACAGAAGTATTATCAGAAACTGTTAAAGAACAAAACCCAGATATTGTTTTATTGGCAAATACAACAGCAGCTAAAGACATTGCACCACGTATTGCAGGACGTATGAGTTTAGGATGCGTAAGTGATGTAATAGGAATGAATAAAACTGACGGTAAAGTTATATATACTAGACCGGCTTATGGTGGAACAATTTTGGAACATATTGAAGTAGATGGTACAGCTGTAGTTACAGTTAGAAATGGAAGCTTTTCAAAACCAGAAGCTGCTTCAAATGCAGGTGTTACAGAAAAGAAGATAGAAATTTCAGCTGATGCGATTAAGGCAAAAATTATTGATACAGTAAAAGAAATTTCTGAATCAGTTAATTTAGAAGAGGCTGAAGTTATTGTTTCTGGTGGCCGTGGAATGGGAAATGCGGAAAATTTCAAACTTGTTGAAGAATTAGCAAGTGTGCTTGGTGGTGTAGTTGGTGCAACAAGACCAGCTATTGAGGATGGATGGATTTCTCGTGCACATCAAGTTGGACAATCAGGAAAGATTGTAGCACCAAAACTTTATATTGCATGTGGTATTTCTGGAGCAACACAACATACATCTGGGATG
>JAEZKY010000284.1 GCA_023435985.1 Bacillota bacterium
GGCCTATAAGGGATCAAAGCAAGGCTCAGGAAATAGCTGGTTTTTATATTATGCAAACTTACCATATGCAGATTCGACAGTAGATTCGTATGATACAATTTTAAGTAAATGGGGATCACAATTAAGAACAAATAATTTTTCAACTAACACCTCAACTGTATACACTTGGATTAAGAATCACACAAATGATCCGGTTATAGGAAATATACCTTCTAATGGAATTGAATCAGGAAAAACTTATAAAGTAATAAACAAGTATAGTGGAAAAAGTTTAAATGTTCAAGACCGATCAACAGCAGATGGAGGAAATGTTCAACAATGGACATACACTGGTGGAAACAATCAATGTTGGAAGGTTGAATTACTTTCAGATGGCTATTATAAGATTACAAACATCAATAGTGGAAAAGTTCTAGATGTTACAGGACCGTCAACAGCAGACGGAGCGAATATTCAACAATGGACTTCAACTGGAGCTGCAAATCAGGAATGGTCATTAGTACAAGTTAATGGCTACTATCAAGTAAAAAGCAAGTATAGTGGAAAAGTTCTAGATGTTACAGGACCATCAACAGCAGATGGAGCAAATATTCAACAGTGGACAGCAACTGGAGGAGATAATCAACTTTTTTCTTTCTTAGTACCATAAGATATAACATAAAGAAGCATTATTAGAGTTACCCTGACAGATATCTTTATAAATAGATTGCGTCAGGGTATTTTACTTCTAAATAAGAAGGTATATGAATCAAGCAAGTTGTACTTAAAAGATTATATTAGAGTAAATAAATGTTGCTTATGATGTCGTAAAAAACTAACTGTGTGATGCAATATGTTATCCCTACTATGCAGAAGTAAATAGCGGTTGACTCTTACCTTAGGTATGCATATATACTATAGATTATATACTTAGATTAATATTAATGTTTTAGGAGGAGAAAGAATGAATATAAAATTTCAATATAATTGTTTGAATGTGGATTGGAATGATGTATCAAACATATTAAAAGAGGTAGGGATGACATATTTTGAAGGAGAAATGCACAAAAAAGCTTTTGAAAATAGTCATACTGTAGTATTTGCCTTTGATGGTAGGAAACTAATTGGTTTTGGACGTGCAATTTCAGATGGGGTTTATCAGGCAGCAATTTATGATATTGCAGTATTGCCTGAATATCAAGGGAAAAAGATAGGTTCAGCAATTATTAATCATATATTAAGCCTTACTCCTAATTGTAATTTTATTTTATATGCTTCGCCGGGAAAAGGAATTTTTTATGAAAAGCAAAATTTTAAACAAATGAAAACAGGAATGGCATTATTCATTAATTCAGAGAAAATGAAGATAAGAGGATTTATTGATTAGAATTAATAATAGAGATTGAATAATAAACTTTAAAAGTGGAAATAATTTAAATAAAATTTTTATAACGATGACGTAATAAAAAATATTATTTAAAGGGTGTTTTTAATTGAAAAAGATTTTTAGGAGAAAAGTGCTGCCAGCAGTTTTTATTTTAATATTCATTTTTATTGGAGTAATTAAGATAGATTTGATTAATACGCAGGCATTATCTCCGCTTGGAAATACAAATGAAAATTATAAACTTGTAAGTGATGAATTTGGAGAGGACTTTTCTAATTTTATTAAAGATAATTCATTTTTAAAGATTTATGAGGAAGATGGTAAGGATATTTTAGTAAGATTAGGAGACAGTGATTTTAAAATTAAAGAAGAATCTCCTTATATAAAAAAAATACAAGAGATGTTTAAAAATATAAAACTATAGATGATGAAATTATAAATTGGATTTATACATAGAATAATTATCAGTTATAACTATAAATTAAAGGCTATTTCAATTTAAATCTAAGCTTAAGGCACATGAAAATAAATAGCAGGTCCAAAGTTGCCTGATGATGGAAAATATGCTGGCAAATGGACTTGTTATTTATTTGATTGTACCTAAAGTTTTAATAGCCTTTTTTTATGTATGTATGTTATAATTTAGCTGATTTAATTATAACGGGGGTGAAAGGACTGTTTTAAAGAGAAAAGACAGTCATGCATATGAAAAGTGAAAGACAAAAACATATCAGGAATTTTTCAATAGTAGCACATATTGATCACGGTAAATCAACCCTTGCGGATAGATTACTTGAAACTACAGGAACCTTAACTAAAAGGGAAATGGAAGAGCAAGTTCTAGATAATATGGAGATAGAAAAAGAAAGAGGAATTACAATAAAGTCTCAAGCAGCGAGACTTGTATATAGAAGAGAAGATGGTCAAGAATATATCCTTAATTTAATTGATACTCCAGGACATGTAGATTTCAATTATGAAGTTTCAAGAAGTCTTGCAGCTTGTGAAGGTGCAATATTGGTTGTTGATGCGACTCAAGGTATTCAGGCTCAGACTTTAGCCAATTGTTATTTAGCTTTGGATAATGATTTAGAGATTGCACCCGTAATAAATAAGATTGATTTGCCTTCTGCAAGACCAGATGAAGTTAGGAAGGAAATTGAAGATGTAATAGGTATAGATGCAGAAGAAGCACCTGCTATATCGGCTAAAACCGGACTTAATATAGGAGATGTTTTAGAAAGCATTGTTAAGAATATACCTAGTCCAGAGGGAGATGAAGAAGCTCCTTTAAAAGCACTTATTTTTGACTCATATTATGACAGCTACAAGGGTGTTGTATGTATAACAAGAGTTTTTGATGGAAGCGTGAAGGTTGGAAGCAAAATTAAGTTAATGGCAACTAATAAAGTTTATGAAGTTACTGAAGTTGGAGTATTTACTCCAGGAGTTCTTCCAATTGGCAGCTTAAGTGCTGGCGATGTTGGATACGTAACAGCATCAATTAAGAATGTAAGAGATGCGAGAGTTGGAGATACGATTACAGAAGCTGACAGACCAACAGATAAAGCACTTGCAGGGTATAAACCTGCGATACCAATGGTTTATTCAGGAATATATCCAGTCGATGGAGCAAAATATGATGAACTTAAAGAAGCATTAGAAAAATTGCAGATAAATGATGCGGCATTAAGTTTTGAACCAGAAACATCTATAGCACTTGGTTTTGGATTTAGATGCGGATTTTTAGGATTATTACATATGGAAATAATCCAAGAAAGAGTTGAAAGAGAATTTAATTTAGATATAATTACTACTGCACCATCAGTTATATATAAGGTAATAAAAACAGATGGAACTATTCTTGAAATAACAAATCCAACCAATCTTCCACCTGCAACAGAAGTGGATTATATGGAGGAGCCGGTAGTTAAAGCATCTATAATAACTCCTAAAGATTATGTAGGGGCAGTTATGGAGTTATGCCAAGATAGAAGAGGAACATATATTGATATGCAATACATAGAAGAAACTAGAGCGGTTGTAAACTATGATATTCCTTTAAATGAAATAATATATGATTTCTTTGATACATTAAAATCAAGAACCAGAGGATATGCTTCTTTGGATTATGAATTTAAAGGGTATATTCAGACTAAGTTAGTTAAGTTAGATATATTATTAAATGGAGATATAGTTGATGCATTATCAATGATAGTTCCCGAAGAAAGAGCTTACCATAAAGGAAGAGGAATTGCAGAAAAGTTAAAAGAGATTATTCCAAGACAATTGTTCGAAATTCCAATTCAAGCTGCAGTTGGTTCTAAAATTATAGCAAGAGAAACTGTAAAAGCTATGAGAAAAGATGTATTAGCTAAGTGCTATGGCGGAGATATTTCAAGAAAGAAGAAGCTGCTTGAAAAGCAAAAAGAAGGAAAGAAGAGAATGAGGCAGGTTGGTTCTGTTGAAGTTCCACAAGAAGCATTTATGGCTGTTTTAAAAGTAGACTAAAGACTATAATAATCACAACATGATTTAAATCTTTAAAATTATCCCTAAAGATAAATAATGTTTATAATAAATCATATTATTTTTAAGGAATTATTTGTATAATAGTAGATAGTAACATACAAATAATTATTGGTAGAAAGATGGAGGGATTATATGTTTTTGAATGAGCTTAGTAAGAATGAAGGAATTGTGTTTATGCAATTAGTGAAGAATCTTGCGAATATAGATAATACCTTTGCTAAAGAAGAAAAAAATCTTTATTATGATTATTTAAAGGAACTAAGCATAGAGGAAAACGAAGTGGCTGATGATGACTTAAATTCAATATGTAAGGTCTTAGAAGGTTCTTCTGAAAGAACAAAGAATATCATTTATTTTGAATTGATAGGTCTTGCACTTATTGATGGAGAATATGACGAAAAAGAAGTTGCCTTTTTGGAAGAAGTAGGAGAGAAATTAAGTATAAAGAGAAATAAAAGAATAGCTTTTGCTAATTACTTCTACAATTTTATTGATGTATATGGTTTTTCAGTTGTTGATGCAGATAGTAAAATAGCCTTATTAAAGGAACAGGCAGAAAAATTATTAGTTTAGTAAACTAGCGAGTTCTAAATAATATAAAATTAGTTGAAATAAATATTGAGCAAAGAAAGGAAATGAAAGCAGAAGTTCCTTTCTTTGCTCAATTATTTTAGCGTATAGATAAATGGGAAATTGGAGGAAGTTTTAATTGAGAGATATTTCATTATATATACATATACCATTTTGTAAGCAGAAATGCCTTTATTGTGATTTTCCATCATATTCAGGAAAAGAAAAGCTAATGGATAAATATATTGAGGCATTGAATAAGGAAATATTAGAAAAATCAAAGACATATGATATAAGCAGCATATTTATTGGCGGAGGAACGCCATCTTATCTTAAGGATTCAAATCTGAAAAGTCTGTTAGATACTTTAAATAAGCTTAATTTAAAGAAAGATATGGAATTTACTATAGAATGCAATCCTGGAACTGTAAATAGAAGCAAATTTAGTATTATGAAAAATTGTGGTGTAAATAGAATCAGTTTTGGATTACAATCTACAAAAGATTCTATTTTAAGAGAAATTGGAAGAATACATAATTATGAAGAATTTAAAAATAATTATTTATTAGCAAGAGAGATGGGATTTGATAATATTAATGTTGATCTAATGTTTGGGTTACCTAATCAAAGCAGTGAGGATTTTAAAGAGACCTTAGAAGAAATAGTGAAGCTAAATCCAGAGCACATATCGGCATATAGTTTGATAATAGAAGAGGGGACCTATTTTTATGATTTATACGATAAGGATGAGCTGAACCTGCCTAATGAAGAACAAGAAAGAGATATGTATTTATCAGCTAAGGAGATTTTAGGTGAATATGGTTATCATCAATATGAGATATCCAATTATGCAAGGGAAGGAAAAGAATGTTTTCACAATAAGGTTTATTGGAAATGCAATGAATATTTAGGATTAGGCGTATCAGCCAGTTCATTTGTAAATGAAAAGCGAATTAAGAACATAGAGGATATGGAAGAATATATAAAAAAAATAGATGAAAATGAAGATGTGGCACAGGAAATTCATGTAAACAATGTAGAAGATGATATGGAAGAATTCATATTTATGGGACTTAGAATGATTGAAGGAATAAAGATAAGTGAATTTAATAAAAGATTTAACAGAGATATATATAATGTTTATGGAGAGATCATCGAAAAAAATATAAAAAAGGGATTATTAATTTTAAGTTCGGGGAAACTGTATTTAAGCCCTAAAGGAATAGAACTATCTAATTATGTAATGAGTGATTTTATCTTATAATAGGCTATTTAAATAAATGATTTACTATGAAATAGACTACAAAAAAAGATTGCTGGAGAAAATCAAAGTAAATAGCAGTAATATAGAGATAAATTTATAAAATCAAAAAAATAATAACTAAATAAAGTTATAATAAAAATAAATAGAATTGACAAAAAACATCATAAATAATATATTAAAAACATAGTCATTAGCACTCGACCTTAATGAGTGCTAACAAAAAAGAGGGTGAGGTTATGAGTATTGATGAAAGAAAAATAAGGATACTTCAAGCTATTATCAATGACTATATTCGTACAGGAGATCCTGTTGGATCTAGAACTATTGCGAAAAACTATAATTTAGGCATTGGATCTGCAACCATAAGGAATGAAATGGCTGATCTTGAAGATATGGGATACTTAGAACAACCTCATGCTTCTGCAGGAAGAATTCCTTCTAGTAAGGGATACAGATTGTATGTTGATCAACTTATGGAGAGTCAAAGGTTGACAGTCGAAGAAGACTTGAAGATTAAACAATATATAATTGATTCTGCAATGCTTGAAGTGGATAAAATAGTTAAGCAGACTAGCGCTTTGTTATCTGAGCTTACTAAATTGACTTGCGTAATAGAAACTCCATCAGTTAAAAAAAGCTTTATTAAATCCATTCAGCTTATTAAGGTTGATGAACACAATTTAGTATCGGTATTTTTAACAGATACAGGGCTTATTAAAAACCACATAATGAAGCTTAACAGCAGAGTTCCGGAAATAGAAACTTTAAATCAAATAAATCAAGTTATTAATAATAGATTAGTGAATCTTTCCATACAGGAAATTAATCTAGAAGTAATTAATAATCTAAAAAGGGATTTAGGACAATATGAGGAAATATTTAATGCAATTTTACCATTATTATATGAGACATTAAATGCAGCAGACACAACAGAAGTATTTATGGAAGGAACAACAAATATATTCAATTATCCAGAGTATAACGATATTGATAAGGCAAAAGAGATGCTGTCACTTCTTAATGATAAAGAAGCTTTAATAGATTTATTTAATCCACAGGATAATATTACAGTCAGCATAGGTGATGAAAATTATAAGCTACAGGCTAAAGATTGCAGTATAATATCAGCTGAATATTCTTTCAGGGATAGGCCTATTGGAAAAATAGGATTAATTGGACCTAGAAGAATTAATTATTCGAAGGTAATAGCAATCATGGCTGAAGTTATAAAGGAGCTTAATAATATATTAAGCAATGAAAAAATATAAGTCTTAGATTAAAGAGAAGAGGTGTTACTAGATATATGGCAGAAAGTAATGTGAAAGATGAAGAACTAAGAAAGGAAGAAATTAAAGAGGAAGAAGTAACTGAAGCAGCAGCTAATAATGTAGTAGAAGAAGCAGCTGATGTTACAGATGAGACTTCCGAAAATGCAGTAAATAATTTAGAAGAGGAAAACAAGAAATTGCAAGAAGAACTAGACAATACAAAGGACAGATTATTAAGATTAACAGCTGAATATGACAATTACAGAAAGAGAACTTCTAAAGAAAAAGAAGGAATATATAGTGATGCATATGTTGATGTATTAAAAGAGATTATTCCTGTTCTTGATAATCTAGAAAGAGCTATTGCAGCAGATGGAAGCATAGACGATTTGAAAAAAGGAATTGAAATGACTATTAAAGGCTGCAAGGATGCATTTGCAAAACTTGGAGTTGAAGAAATAGATGCTTCAGGAGAATTTGATCCTAATCTTCATAATGCAGTAATGCATATAGAAGATGAAAACTTAGGCAAAAATATTGTGGCAGAAGTTTTCCAAAAAGGATATAAAAAGGATGATAAAATAATAAGACATACAATGGTTAAAGTAGCTAACTAAAAGAAAGTTAAGATTACTTATTAAAATATTTAATTGAAAAATTCAAATTAAAATAAACGAATAGAGTTTTTAGGAGGAATAATATCATGGGAAAAATTATAGGAATTGATTTAGGAACTACAAATTCATGTGTAGCTGTTATGGAAGGTGGAGAACCAAGCGTTATAGCAAATTCAGAAGGGGCTAGAACTACTCCTTCAGTAGTATCATTCCAAGCAAATGGAGAAAGATTAGTTGGGCAAGTTGCTAAAAGACAAGCAATTACAAATCCAGACAAAACAGTTATCTCAATAAAGAGACACATGGGAACAAGCTACAAGGTTGATATAGATGGAAAACAATATTCACCACAAGAAATTTCTGCTATGGTACTTCAAAAGATTAAAGCAGATGCTGAAAGCTATTTGGGTGAAACTGTAACTCAAGCAGTTATAACTGTACCAGCTTACTTTAATGATAGCCAAAGACAAGCAACTAAAGATGCAGGAAAAATTGCTGGACTTGAAGTATTAAGAATAATATACGAACCAACAGCAGCTTCACTTGCTTATGGTCTAGACAAAATGGATTCAGCTCACAAGATTTTAGTTTATGACTTAGGTGGTGGTACTTTCGATGTATCTATCTTAGACCTTGGAGATGGAGTATTTGAAGTATTATCAACTAATGGAGATACAAAACTTGGTGGAGATGACTTTGATGAAAAAGTAATGCACTATATTGCTGATGATTTCAAAGCTTCAAATGGAATTGATTTAATGCAAGATAAGATGGCAGTTCAAAGATTAAAAGAAGCTGCTGAAAAAGCAAAGATTGAATTATCTTCATCAATGCAAACAAACATTAATTTACCATTTATCACAGCAGATGCAACAGGTCCAAAGCACATAGACATGAACTTAACTAGAGCAAAATTCAATGAAATCACTCATGACTTAGTTGAAAGAAGTATTGAGCCAATGAAAAAAGCATTAGCTGATGCAAAACTTTCATTAAGTGATATTGATAAGATAATTTTAGTTGGTGGATCAACAAGAATTCCAGCAGTAGTAGAAGCTGTTAAGAACTTTACAGGAAAAGAACCATCTAAAGGAGTTAATCCAGATGAATGTGTTGCAGTTGGTGCAGCTATTCAAGCAGGTGTACTTACTGGAGAAGTTAAGGATGTAGTATTACTTGACGTTACACCATTAACACTTGGAATTGAAACAGCAGGTGGAATAGCTACTCCATTAATCGAAAGAAATACAACTATTCCAACAAAGAAGAGTCAAGTATTCTCAACTGCTGCTGATAATCAAACATCAGTTGAAATCAACGTAGTGCAAGGTGAAAGACAAATGGCTATGGATAATAAGTCACTTGGAAGATTCACATTATCAGGAATAGCTCCAGCTCCAAGAGGAATTCCTCAAATCGAAGTTACATTTGATATAGATGCTAATGGTATTGTTAAAGTATCAGCTTTAGATAAAGGAACTGGAAAAGAAGCTAACATCACAATTACAGCTTCAACTAACTTAAGTGATGATGAAGTAGATAAGGCTGTAAAAGAAGCTGAAAAGTTTGCAGAAGAAGATAAAAAGAGAAAAGAAAAGATTGAAGCTGTAAATAACGCAGATCAAACAATTTATCAAATAGAAAAGACATTAAATGAAGTAGGAGATAAAGCTACAGAAGATGAAAAAGCTGCTGTAAAAGCTAAGATTGAAGACCTTAAGAAAGTTAAAGATGGCGATGATGTAGAAGCAATTAAAGCAGCAATTGAAGCTGTAAATCAATCGTTCTACCCAATAGCTACAAAAATGTATCAACAAGCTGGAGCAGAAGCAGGTGCTGATCAAAATGCAGCAGACGGAGCGCAAAGTGCACCACATGATGATAATGTAGTAGATGCTGACTTCAAGGTTGATGATGATAAATAATATAATTTAGTTGTAATAAAACTTAATTATCAATATAATAGGATAGGGGAAGGCAGGCTCGTCTTCCCTTTTCTAAAGTATATAGAAAAAATAAAAGTTGCACATTTACTCAAGAAAAGTTGTATATGTATAATTAAGAAGATATTATTTATACATTTATGATCTATCTGGATTAGGTGAAGTTCAAATTAAAATTATGCATTGTACATTGCATGCAATTCACTGTAAACTGTGAATTGTAAACTGTACACTGATAAAGTACTAGGTGGTGAATATAAACAAATGGCAAATAAAGACTATTATGAAATGCTTGGACTTGAAAAAGGTGCAAGTGATGATGAAATAAAAAGAGCCTTTAGAAAATTAGCTGTAAAATATCATCCAGACAGAAATCAAGGAAACACTGAAGCTGAAGAAAAATTTAAGGAAATAAACGAAGCTTATCAAATCCTTTCAGATCCAGAAAAGAAAGCTAAATATGATCAATTTGGATCAGCTGCATTTGACGGAAGCGGCGGTTTTAATGGCGGTGGTTTTGGAGGTTTCGATGGCTTTGATATGGGAGGCTTTGGAGATATTTTTGAATCATTCTTTGGTGGAGGAGGATCAGGTTCTAGAAGAAGAAATGGTCCTGTAAGAGGAAATGATCTTGAATATACAATAACTCTAACCTTTGAAGAAGCTGTTTTTGGAGTAGAAAAGGAAATTTCAATAACTAGAAGTGAAAATTGTGAACACTGTGACGGAAGTGGTGCTGAGCCTGGAACTAGTGCAAAAACTTGTCCGACTTGTGGAGGTTCAGGTCAAGTAAGAGTTCAAAGACAAACTCCTCTTGGAAACTTTGTTTCAACTTCTACATGTGATACTTGTAGAGGAACAGGTAAGATAATAGAAAAACCATGCTCAAGTTGTAGAGGAAATGGCCATGTTAGAAAGACAAGAAAGATAAAAGTTAACATACCAGCAGGAGTAGATACAGGTAATGTTATGCCACTACGTGGTCAAGGTGAACATGGATTAAGAGGAGGAAACCCTGGAGACTTATATGTTAGAATTAATGTAACTCCATCGAAGGTATTCACAAGAAAAGGAAATGATATATATATTGATGCCCATGTTTCTATGGCTAAAGCTGCTCTAGGTACAGAAATAACTGTAGCTACAGTAGATGGAAATGTTAAGTATTCTGTTCCAGCAGGTACTCAATCTGGAACTATGTTTAGATTAAAGGGCAAGGGAATACAAAGAGTTAATTCAGGTGGCAAAGGAGATCAATATGTAAAAGTCATAGTTGATGTTCCTAAAACATTAAATAAAGAACAAAGGGATGCATTATACAGCTTTATGAAAGCATCAGGTGAAGAAATTGATGAAGCTGCAGCTCCAAAGAAAAAATTATTCGGGAAAAATAGATAAGATAAATAAATCTTTTAAGAAACTGTTTAAGTAGCAGCTGTGCTGAAATTTAAACAGTTTCTTTTTTATATAGCAGTTATATGTAATGTAAAAATTCTTTGGATGGATTTAATAATATATGTTTTAGATTAGCAAATTTAAAAGATAGCGAAAAAATTTCTGAGATAAGCGAAGATTTTTTTGGAAATTTAGAAGAGCAAATTTTAAAAGAAGAAATTTTCGTATTGTATTCTGATGAAACTTTACTTGCAGCAGGTGTTGCTCAGAAAGTTTTCAGAAGCATGGATTATTATGATATAGGTATGATAGTAAAAAAGGAGTATAGAAACAGAGGTGTTGGAACATATATTATAACAAAATTAAGAGAAACTTGTTGCACACATAATGTGGTACCTATTTGTGGCTGCTGGTACTATAATTATGCCTCTAAAAGAACTCTTGAAAAAGCTGGATTTATTTCAAAGCATAGGATTATAACATTTAATTTTAAATAAGTAATAATGAGTTTATAGAGAATGGGGAATAATATTATGAAATTATTAAATATATAAAAAAGTTTAAAAGATCATAAAGTAAGAGTTACTTATAAATAAATACACCAAACATTCTTAAATTAAATGTCTGGTGTATTTATTTTATATTTATTTATATTCGAATAATAATGTTGTATTTTAAGAAATTCTATTAAGAATATCAACTGTAATTGGTCATAAGGTTACTTATAATGGGGTATCAATTGAGCTTTGTAAATTGGTTAATGCATGATATTTTCTAGAATAAAATTCAGTTATTCTTCTGGTTTAATTTGATAAGGTCTCATCATGTCATTATCTTCGTGGTCTAGGATGTGGCAGTGCCATACATAACCAGGACCAGCCGAAGGATCAAATGGAAATAAATTTTCACCAGAATGTGAATTAGCATTTTGAGGAGCAAAGCGAATTCGCATTTTTGTTATTTCTCCAGGATATGCTTTTATAGTGTCCTTCCAGCCTTCTTCATTATCATCAGGAGGGGTAGGATTACCTATTATATATGGTGTTGTATAAAGCGTTTTTGGTTTAACCATCCATGGTGGATTACCTAAATCAGAATTTAATTTAAGCCAGTCCTGGGTATATTTATCTACCTCGAACTTTTGCCTGCAGGATAGTTTGAATTCTACAAGATGCAAGTGGATAGGATGTGCATCAGCGGTTAGATTAACTATATACCATTCCTCAGTTGAACCTACAACTGGCAATTCAGAAATTGGAGCTGACCAACGTTGTCCATTTAATGTTACTATTAATGGACCATTAGCCCCTGCAGTCTCATAAAGCGTAAATATTCTTATTTTTGATGGAGCAGGCAAATGTGGTATAGGAGTACCTCTTAGTGTTTTGGGAAGAGGAGTAGGCATCATCATGTCAGTATTATGATTAATGGTAAATTGCATTATTTGTCCTACAGTATCTGGATTAGGTTTATCACCTGTAGGATAAGGTGCATTTGCATCATTGCAAAGAATTATTTTAGTACAGCTAGGAATTTCAGAAAAATCTACAAGTATATCTGCACGTTCTGCAGGAGCAAGAAGAATAGAGGTTAGTGGCACTGGTTTGTCA
>JAEZKY010000229.1 GCA_023435985.1 Bacillota bacterium
CCAGTACAGATAATCTGCCTATTATCATTTGCTTGTGTTCAGAAACATCTTTTTTTAGAAATGTTAGATAAAAGTCTTTTGTAATTGAGCTAGAACAAACTAAAAGCTGAGAGGAGATAGTACTCATAATAGCAGCAAGTACCGCTGCAAGTATAATTCCTGTAATAAATGGATGGAATAAAATATCTCCAAGACGAAGAAAAACCGTTTCAGGGTCACTTAAGGGTGTTTTGTGTTCTGTAAAATATACTAGTCCTACAAGACCACTTGCAACAGCACCTAAGAGACCAATTGCCATCCATCCAATACCAATTCTTCGTGCTGATTTTAGTTCCTTTGGAGATTTTATTGCCATGAATCGGACAATAATGTGCGGTTGTCCAAAATAACCAAGTCCCCAAGCTAAAAGGCTGATAACAGAAGCTATGCTAGTTCCTCTAAACATATCAAATAATGCAGGGTCAATATTTTTTATCTTATTTGTAAATGTACCAGGATCTACACCTATATTAATGAAGGCTACAACTGGTACCATGATTAAGCAGATAAACATTAATGTTCCTTGAAAGAAATCTGTAAGACTTACTGCTAAAAAACCACCAAAGTAAGTATAAAGAACAACAACAGATAAAGTAACTATTACTCCCATTGTATAGGTTAATCCAAAAGTGTCTAAAAATAATTTTCCGCCTGCTACAATTCCAGATGAAACATATAGAATAAAAAAGACAAGTATTACTATTCCGGATACTAGCCGCAGAATATTTGATTTATCTTTAAAGCGATTTTCAAGGTAATCTGGAATTGTCAAAGAATCATTTGCAACTTCTGTATAAACTCTAAAACGTGGAGCTAGTAGAAGATAATTTAAATAGGCACCTATTGTTAATCCTATTCCTATCCAGAGACTAGATATACCTGTTAAATAAACTGCACCTGGAAGTCCCATAAGCATCCAACCGCTCATATCACTTGCTCCTGCTGATAAAGCTGTAACCATAGGACCGAGACCTCTGCCTCCAAGCATATAATCTGAAATATTAGATGTTTTTTTGTATGAATTGTATCCAATTATGAGCAAAATGATAATGTAGATTGCAATAGCAGCAATGGACCATAATTTCATATTGAATTCTCCTTTCAATAATATAGAAAACTATAATTTTATATTTAAAAAAATATTTATACGATATAATTTAATATTAAAAAAAATAACAAGAATATATTATCATATTATTAAAAAAATGACAATTAAATAAAAAAATGATAAATGCGAGATGAATGGTATGGAGCTTAAGCTAAAATAAATGAGTAATAATAAATGTTTGTTAAAAACATTTACACAGAAATAATTGAATTCAAAATAAAAAATAATAAAAGTAATTTAATGGTAAAATAAGATTTAAAACGATATAAAGCACACTTTTTTTTATTTAATTTAATACGAATTTAATATAAAATGTTGAAATTTAATATAATTAGTGCAATAATGGAATATAATAGTATATTGTGATGTTAATAGCATACTTATCGAAAGGTAAGGACGCAAAGCTATGAGTCTAAGGAAAAGTTTCTTTTCTATGATTGTCAGGTTGCCAAAGTTATTTTTTATAAAACAAAGTTATAATATTTTTTGGTGCCTAAATGCTTATAGGCATTTTTTTTGTAGAAATTTTCTTTAGCGGAAAATGAACTATATAAGCAGTGGCTGATGAACTATATAAAGGTGGAGAAAGGAGAGGAATAATATATCTTGTATTAATGTATTTATGTTAAAAATTAATTTAAATTGATAATGAGAATTAAGATAAATATGTTAATTTATATTAAAAATAGCTGTTTAGTAGTTCATGTAAGTTAATAACATTTCAATGTTTTAAAATTGCAGTACACATTAATTGGGAAAGGAGAAGATTATTTTTGCAATTTTAGTAATCACTACATAGGATGAACAGAATAGAGCAAATATTAGAAAAAATAGAAAACATACTAAATGAAGAGGTAAACAAAGAGAATATAATAAAGATTTTAAATTTAATAAAATGTTCTTTTCCTTTAGAAATTTTAGATGAAATAAAATTGTATGGCGATTATTTACCTAAGAATAAGGAATTAGGATTTACAAAGGAAAAAAGATATCTGCATTTTTTATGGGAAGTTTTAGATAAATCACCAATGTGTCTCATATCTAACTTTGCTATTCCATATAGACAGTTATTAGCAAAAAGATTATTTAAGTCTTGTGGGAAAAACTTCATAGCAGAAGAAAATGTTCGCTTCAATGTACCTGATAACATAGAAATAGGAGATAATGTGTTTTTGAATAGGGGAACATTTTTAGATTCAAAAGGCGGAATAATTATAGGAAATTCAGTTACCTTAACTGAAGGAGTGACAGTATTTACTCATTCTCATGAAGAACATGATCACGTATCAAGAACATATGCACCAGTAATAATTAAGGATTATGCAAAAGTATATTCAAATACAACAATATTACCTGGTGTGACAATTGAAGAACAAGGAATAGTAGCAGCATGTTCGTTAGTTACTGAAGATGTAAGTGAAAATACAATGGTTGCCGGAGTGCCAGCAAAGCTTATAAGGAAAAGAAAAAACTTTGAAAAAAAGAAAGCAGAATTAAACCATATATGGCTACATAATGGTGAATTTCAAGAATAGAAATTTTACATAAATTAAGGGGAGATTAGATTATGAAGATGTCGTTTAAATCAAAATTTATGGTTATAATTTTGCCATTGGTAATAGTGGGATTGTTGTCGTTAACAGGGGTTGCATATATAAACTTTAGACATATATTAGAAACAGAATTGGTTAACTCAATGTCAGAAAGAACAACTGAATCAACAAATCATATAAATACATGGTTAACTGGAAGATTAGGAGAAGTTCAGGAAACTGTTCAGAATCCAATGCTTACAGAGGTTTTAGAGAAAAATCCAAATGTAGATTTACAAAGTAATGATGGTTCACTAGCATTGATAGATGAAATAAATTCATCAAGATTTAAGTTTATTAATAATGCGTATCCTAATGAATATGCAGCCTTACATATAGTAAATAATATAGAACCTAGTGAATGGAGCAGTCCAGATGGTTTAAATAAGCTTCAGGCAAGATATTACAATGTTAGTAATGGGCAATTTGCTACAGCTAACTGGGCTAAAGGGGCTGCACAAGAAGCAGGAGAAAGATATTCAAAAACAAATGGTGTGCCTTATGATGCAATATTTAAACCTACATACTCTCAAGCTTATGATAAAAATGTTGTTATGATGTTTGCGTGGCAGAAAGATGCACAAGGAAAAGCTATAATTGGTGCAGCTGCCAGTGTAACAATTGAAACTGTAGAAGATCAAGTAAAGAACTTAAAATACGGAAATAAAGGATATGGAATGCTAATAGGAAGTGATGGTACATTTATTGTTCATCCAAATGCTGACTGGGCTATGAAGGAAAAAATAGATTCAGTGAATGATCCTGATTTGACTAAACTTAGTGAACTTATTAAAGATGGTAAGCCAGGAGTTTTTAGCTTTGGAAGCGGATCTGATAAAAAAATTGCTTTTTATGCAAAGGCACCAGTAGCAGATTGGACAGTTGTTAATGTAGTTTATGAAAATGAACTTTTTGCATCAGCTGATCGTCTTATATTAATGATGCTTGGATTAGCTGTGGCAATCATAGCAATTTTATCTATAGTAATCTTCGTGGTTACAACCCGTTTAATTAGGCCTTTAGTAAAGCTTAATGAATTTGCTCAGGTTGTATCAACTGGGGACTTAAGTGGATCAGTTGAAGTAAAATCCAAAGATGAAATAGGAAATCTTGCGGAAGCATTTAATAATACTATTGGAGCATTAAGGGGAATAGTGAAGGACATAACAGATGAATCAGTTAAGGTTAATGAAGTTTCAGCAAATCTTGCTAATTCATGTGATGACAGTACTAAAGTTACTGAGGAAATTGCTAAGGCAATAGAATCAATAGCAGGAAATACTACTGAACAATCAAGGCAGGTAACAATAGCTAGTGAAAAGACAATTGAAATGGAGGAAGTGAGCAGAGCAGTTGTAGATAAGTGCAACAATATGCTTGAAACAGCTGAAGAATCTCATAATATAAGTGCAGTTGCTTTTGAAGCTATAGATAAATCTGTAGCTAGTATGAAAATAATTGTTGATAATAATCAAACTAACCTGGAAGAAAGCAAGATATTGCTTGAAAAATCAAATGAGATTGGAAAAATAGTTGAGGTGATAACTAGCATTGCAAGTCAAACTAACTTACTCGCATTAAATGCGGCAATAGAAGCAGCAAGAGCAGGAGAACAAGGAAAAGGATTTGCAGTGGTTGCGGATGAAGTTAGAACTCTTGCTGAACAATCAGCTACTGCAGCGAGTCAGATATCAACATTGATAAGTGGTGTACAAGGACAAATTGAAAACATAACTAATAGTATGAATGAAGGCTCAAAAGAAATAACTATTGGTATGGAGACAGCAGAGAAAGCTGAAGCTCATTTTGATAACATTGAAAAAGCTATAAGCAATATTTTTGATGTAGTAAGAGATGTATATGATTCTACAGAAACAATGATTAAGACAGCTAAAGATACTGTAGCAGAAATGCAGGAAACATCAGTTATATCAGAACAAACAGCATCTGCAACAGAGGAAGTATCTGCATCTGCAGAAGAACAGGCAGTTACTATGGATGAAATCGGAAATTCAGCTAGTCAATTATCAAAACTTGCAAGCAGACTAAGTGAATTAGTAGCACAATTTAAAGTTAAATAGTTATATAACGTAAGAAATCTTGTTAGAGGACTATTGCAAAATGATATTAATTATTTTGCAATAGTTTTTTTATGTTCTTCACTACTATAAATTAGAACAATCTTCGATAAAATATCATACTATACACCATAAATACTATTAGGAGATGCTTTTTTGTGAAAAGAAAATTAAGAGTATTGATTGGTTTGATGATTTCATGTGTAATGTTTATATCTATGTTTGGGTGCGGCAATAGTAAATCTACTAGTGGAGGTTTGGCAACTGTACGTTTAAATGAAGTAACCCGTTCTGTCTTTTATGCGCCAATGTATATAGCAATGAGTCAGGGATATTTTAAGGAAAATGGAATTGAAATTGATTTGCAGACAGGAGAAGGTGCTGATAAGACTATGCAGGCAGTCATGAGTAAATCAGCAGACATTGGTTTTTGCGGCCCAGAGCAGACAATTTATATTAATAATCAAGGAAGAGAAGATTACCCAATACTTTTTGCTCAACTTACACAAAAGGATGGGTCATTTTTAGTTGGAAGAACTAAAGAGGATAATTTTAGTTGGCAAAATATAAAAGGAAAGAAAATCATAGGCGGAAGGCCTGGTGGAGTACCAGAGATGGCCTTTGAATATGCCATGAAGCAAAATAATATTAATCCTAAAACTGATGTTGATATGGTTACGAATATAGATTTTGCTGCAACTGCAGGCGCATTTGGGCGCTACATCAAAGAGCGCCTTTTTTCATGTATAGGGATTTATAAAATTTTCATTAAATCGCAATTTAAAGAAGATTATAAGCGTAGCGAATTTTCTTGATGAGTCTTATTGCTACAAAAGAGTTTTATTATAACTTCTTTTGTATCTGAATTATAGGAAATATAATCGATAAGGGAATTTATAAGAAGTTTTTTAATAGAATAATCAACATTATCCCATAAGATTCTAAAGTTCAAAAGCATAGAAGTAGAAGCTTCAATTTCTTTAACAGCTGCTTTTAAATTGTTGTTAGTATTTTCTAATTCAAACTTCTTAAGTTTTAATTCATTTATCTCATTATTTAATTCTTCAATTCTGGAAGAAAGTGAATCATATATGTTAGGATTTAAGGAGAGCTTATCTATTAAATTTTTCATTTGAAATTCTTTTTGAGAGATTTGCTTTTCATATGTTTTAATATTAGTTTTATCTATAGATTCAGATTCCAAAGATTTTTTATATTCTCCGATAGCTTTAATTAAAGAAACTTTATCTTCAGTAGCTTTAAAAAGTTCTTTCATAACACTTTTCTCTAATTTATCAAGTCTGATATTTTTAGAATCACAAGTATTGTCACTTAGATTAGTTTTATTTATACATACATAATACCTAAGAGTTTCACCAGTTTTTTTGGAAACATGGCCTTGCTTTTCTATCATCTTTCCACCACATTTAGCACAATGCAACACAGAGTTAAATATGCCATATTTGCCTCCATTAACGAGTCTTGGTGCAAGATTTTTATTTCCGTCTAATTGTCTTTGGGCTTTAATCCATAGAGTATCATCAATTGTACCAGCATGTTTTGAAACAGAAAAAATCCATTCACTAATATCCTTGTATTTATTTTTAGAATCTTTCTTATTATAGCTTAATATTCCATTACCATTTGGATCACCAAATACAGCTGCACCTTTAGAAGAAAGATAACTTATTATAAGCTCTGAGGATTTGACATAAACAGGATTTCTAAGTAAGAGCTGTAGCGCTTTTATATCCCAGTTAGAATTCCTTCTTGTTTTAATATTATTTTCCATTAGATATTTTTGAAGTTTACCAAGGCTTCCAAGAGATAAATATTGCTCAAAGAAAAGTTTTACTAGAGATAATTCATCATCAACTGGTAATAATTTGATCATCCTTTTTTTCTTAGAATTATTATCTAAATAATATTCAGGTTCGGAAGAAAAACCAAAAGGAGGAGTGCCTCCAAGCCAGCGTCCAGTCTTAGCAAGCTCGTACATGTTATCTTTAATCCGTTCGGCTATGGTTTCACGCTCCAATTGAGCAAATACACTGCTAATAAACATCATAGCAGTACCCATAGGACTAGAAGTATCAAACTGCTCACGTATTGAAATAAAGTCTATACCGAGTTTTTTTAACTCATTAATAAGGATAGAGAAGTCAGAAACATTTCTACTAATTCTATCAAGTCTATAACAAATAATTGCATCAAACTTTTTTGACTTAGCATCTTTCATCATGGATTTAAACTCAGGTCTATTTACATTAGCACCTGAAAAACCTTCATCCTCATATATAAAAATATCATTATAACCGTTATCGTTAGCATAAGATTTACATAACTCTATTTGATTTTCTACACTTTCACCTCTACCAGTAAATTTTGATTTCCTAGAATAGATAGCTGCTTTCATAGTATACCTCCAAAGTGTTTATGCATTTATTATAGTTTTATAGAGAATTTAAATTAATTGAGTATAGCTACATATATTTATTAAAAATTGATAGAAAAAATGCTATATTTCACAACTATTAGGTACATGAAGATAAATAGGCTTGTCATTTATTTGATCTTATCTTATATGAAACTTCTTTCTTCGAAGGCATAAGCATTTGGCTGAAGGAGCATTAAATGGGTAACACCTTTAAATAACAAAACATACTATGAAATTATTTATTATTTATGGGGGAATAGTCATGAAAGATGATGTATTGAAGATAACCATAATAGGATTGGATAATAGAAAATGTTTTAATGAACTAGCGGCAGAATTGCAAGTTGCTGCGGCTATGAAAATGTGTCCTATAGAGTTAAGGGTGCAGGTTTTAAATAATGCTCTAAGGATATTGCAAACAAATTAGCTTATCAAAATAAAAATAGTATATAACTATTGCTTTAACATAAAGAATTTTAAGTACTAAGAAAATGCTAATTCACCTTTACCAACGATTAAAATATTATAGTTAGATTTAAGGGGAAGTAGAGTATGCTTTAGTGACTGAGGTTCTAAACGAACGGATTCTTGTATTCGTTCTTGATCGTCAAAAATAATTAGGTAAGCATTATAATTATGAGAGACATTTTGAGCTGAATAATTAGTATTTTCCATTAGATTCAAATCTTTTAGAGAATAAAATCCTTGAGAGAAAGGGCCTGAAGCAGCTATGGTTTCTACTGTGCTAATAGAAATTGATAAAAATAGAAAAATAAAGAATACAGAAATGTATTTTTTCATAACATTAACCGCCTTTCATAATTCTTAGTTCATGAAATACAAATAAGTATATTTTATTATGTGAAAATCGAAAAAATATATTCAAATAAAAAAAGAAACTAGAGGGTAAACTAGTTTCTTTTATATATAGGGATTTAGGGTATATAAAGTATTGAAATTTATAAGGGGTAAATATTCAATACCTACTTTATGACAATTACATTGTACGATATTTTGTGATTAATTTCAACAATAACCATAAAAAAAATAATATGGCATATAGAACAAAAAATGGATTCAGGAAACTAAATGAAAAGATACTTTAAAAGTACCTTTTATGACAACGCTACACTGCCAGTACCGTAAATTACAATCGAGTAATCATAGTTAAGGGGAGGTAAAATTTCTTGGGGAATATCAGGACCTAACCTTACCAGTGCGTGTATAGTCTGATTGGGATCAATAACTATAATAATAGCCTTGTCTTTAGTGGAGGTCATTCTTGCAGTAATAGGGCTACCTATCAATAAGTTAGTGTCTCTCACATTATAAATACCTTGAGTTAATGTTCTAGTTTGTTGAGCAAAGGCATTTATAGTATTCATATTAAGAAATAGAAATGAAAAAATAAAAAATATACTAATAGATTTTTTCATTAAATTGAACCACCTTCCATAATTCCAAAAATACAATGTTAAATCATTCAAATTTTATTATGTGAAAGGTGAAAAAATATATTCAAAAATAAAAAATATATAAAGAGTAAGAATATAAAAAGCTGATTTCTAGTATTAAAACGAAAAAATACCTGAGTATATTAAAGCTATATATTTTATACATAAAAATAGATGTTTAAAGGAAAATGTATTTATTTATTAAATTGTTATGTTATTATTGCATTGTACATATGATAGTTCCCTGAAGAAATTTAAAAACAAATTGATTAGTAAAAATAATGGTGGCAAGCAGTATAAGTGATGTTTGCTATCATTATTTTTATACAGTAGCTAGAAGTAATACAGGACTGTTTTATTTTTAAAAATTAATTTCATAGGTAAATTCCATGAAATAAATATAGGAAGTGAGTAATAGGTAATGTTGATAGAAAAATTAAAAATTGAGGATATTCCTAAATTATTAAATTTATATAAGGAGCTTATACCATATACTAATTCTGTGCAGGAATCAATTGAAGTTTATAAACAAATGTTAGAGGATAAAAATTATGTGATTTTAGTAGCCAAAGAAGGTAATATGATTGTTGGATCTTCACTTGGTGTTGTAGTGAAATCTTTAGCTGTATCTGGAAAACCATTTTTAGTAATTGAAGCAGTAATTATAAAAGATGAATTTAGAAGAAAAGGAATAGGAAGAAAAATATTTGATAAATTAGATGAATTTGCAATGAAAAATAAATGTGCTTATTCTATACTTGTATCATCTGCTAATCGTAAAGAAGCTCATAAATTTTATGAAAGTTTAGGGTTTATTGATGAAGTAAGAGGATTTAGAAAAAAATATGAATAAATAATTATAACGGTATAGGAACTAATCCTATACCTACTTTTAAAAAATAATTTTGATGTAACAATTTTATTCGTTTAGTGATTGAATTTATACATTTTATGCAATAGTTATTTACATAGTATTAGCTATATGTAAGAATATTGTTAAAATATAAGTGACATCGATGCAATAATATTCTTGTAGCTTTAAATCATAATATCTATCTTAAAATTCGATAGAGTATAGCTATTTTCAAAATGTTATACGTTTACAAAAGCTATAAAGTATTAAAAGAGAGAAGAGTACAATTAGCATATTAGAAAAATACGGCATATCTTAAAATTACATTTCTATATTAAAAGCATGGGAATTAGCAGTGTTCCCGTGCTTTTCTTATTACATTTAATTACGCATATTCTTTAGAAGATTAAGAGGATATCCATAAAAATCGCTTTTTTATGTACCGAGCATTTAAGGGAGGTACTGGAGATTATGTGGCACTCTTTGAGCCAACAGCTTCTGCACTTGTAAAAGATGGAAGCGGGAGTATATTAGCATCAGTAGGACAAGAATCA
The DNA here is from genome assembly GCA_023435985.1 of Bacillota bacterium. Taxonomy (GTDB): domain Bacteria; phylum Bacillota; class Clostridia; order Clostridiales; family Clostridiaceae; genus Clostridium. Next base: position 10,116 of record JAEZKY010000229.1, read on the forward strand.
GGAATAATTCCTTATACATGCTTTTTTGCTACAAAGTCGTATATTGATAAAAACCCACAGGTGATAGGAGGATTCACTAAAGCAATTTATGAAGGGCAGGAATGGTTCTTTAGTCATAGCACAGAAGAAGCCGCAAATAGTATAATTCAATATTTTCCAGGAACAGATAAGGATACGATTATGACTGTTATAGACAACTATAAAAACATTGATGCAATAGCACATACACCAGATATTAAAGAGGAAAATTTAAATAGACTTATGGATATAATATCAGATTACGATAAGAGCTTACTTCCACAGAGACCAGAATTTTCTAAGATAGTTGATAATTCTTATGCTGAAAAAGCAGTTAAGTAAATGTCACACAAAGATGAGAAGGTGGTGATTTTCTTTGAGCTTGTTAAAAATATCAAATATATCTATGAATTATCATTCTGTTAAAGGAGAAACGTCTGCTTTAAAAAATATAAACTTTGAAGTAGATAGCGGAGAATTTATTTCAATATTAGGGCCATCTGGCTGTGGAAAATCTACTTTGCTAAATATAATGAGTGGATTATTAGAACCATCCAAAGGTCAGGTTTTATACAAAGGTGAAGAGATAAAGAAAAATTTGGATAAAATAGGATATATGTTTCAAAAGGATCATCTTTTTGAATGGAATACAGTATGGGAAAATGTAAATCTTGGGCTAAAAATAAAGAAACAATTAACTGATGAGTCAAAATGCAGAGTAAACGAATTGTTAGATGCTTATGGTTTGTTAAGGTTTAAAAATCATTATCCAAGCGAATTATCAGGAGGAATGCGACAAAGAGTTGCGCTCATAAGAACTTTAGCTTTAAATCCAGAAATATTATTTTTAGATGAACCATTTTCAGCCTTAGATTATCAGTCAAGGCTCGTAGTCTGCGATGATGTTTATAGGATAATAAAGACTGAAAAGAAGACGGCGATAATGGTAACTCATGACATAGCAGAAGCTATTTCTATATCAGAAAAGGTAGTAGTATTATCTAAAAGGCCATCAAATGTAAAGGTGGAAGTTCCTATTCATTTTAACAAAGATGATTTAACTCCATTTCAAAAAAGAAAAGATATAAAATTTAGTGATTATTTTAATAGGTTGTGGAAGGAGCTGGATCAAGGTAATGTTTAAGAAGAAAGTAATACAAGAAGGAAAGTTAACCAAAGAACATGAGCTATTTTTAAAAGGAGTGGAGAGAGAAAAAAGGTGGATAACCATAAGTAGAGTTCTAATACTTGTTATCTTTATTGCATTATGGCAGATAGCTGCTACTTTTAAATGGATTGATCCATTTTTGACCTCAAGTCCAGTTAGAGTAGTTGAATCATTCATATCTTTATATGAAGATGGTAGCTTGTTCAAGCATATAGGTGTTACCTGCTATGAGACTATTCTAGGATTCTCTCTAGGTGAAATCTTTGGAGTCTTAATAGCTGTGATCTTGTGGTGGTGTCCTCGAGTATCAAAGATATTAGATCCATATTTGGTAGTGTTAAATGCACTTCCTAAGATTGCCTTAGCTCCAATTATAATATTCTGGATTGGAAATGGAATGCCTGCTATAATCGTTATTGCACTTTTAATATCCATTATAACAACAATAATAAGTGTATTAACAGGTTTTAATGAGATAGATAAAGAAAAAATTATGCTAATGAATACATTTAGAGCTACTAAACTGCAAGTATTAAGATATCTAATATTCCCGTATTCTATTCCAATTTTCATTTCAGCATTAAAAATAAATGTGGGATTATCTTGGGTTGGCGTAATAATGGGGGAGTTTCTTGTAGCTAGAAATGGGCTTGGATTTTTAATAGTATATGGGGGACAGGTTGCTCAATTAGATATGGTAATGATGAGTATAGTAATTCTTTCTATTATCGCATTTATTATGTATGAAATTGTTGCGATAATGGAAAATAAACTGATTAGGAATAGGGATTAAATTATTATTTTTATTTGACTTATAGGTTTTCTTTTAAAAAAATTTTAGGAGAAAACCTATAATATATTTAATGCTCATTAGAAAATAACATATCTAATAATTATTTAATTAAACACTAGGAATAGAATAGCTTTATTTTTTTTATATAATTGGGTAATATATGTATAGAAATACGAAAAATTTTATAATCTAGCTATATTTTACAGGTATTTATAATGATTTTATAATAAAACGGAGGATGACATGAAAAAATTAAGAGAATACGGAATCATAACAGTAGGAGTAGTATTAGTAGTAATAGCACTTGAATTCTTTTTCTTTCCTAATAGAATAGCTTCTGGAGGAGTATCAGGATTAGCGCTTGTAATTAATAATATTTTAGGCATTGAGACAGGAAGCGTTATGATAGTATGCAATATCATATTGTTTATATTAGCATTTACTTTTATTGGAGGAGGTTTTGGAATTAAAAGTATGTATGCAGCTTTTGGATTATCATTTATATTAGCAATTATGGATAAGATTTATACGCCAGTAGCTTTTACAGATAATTTAATGCTTGCTTCAATATTTGGAAGTGTGCTTTTGGCGCTCGGAACAGCAATTATGCTTACTCAGGATGCAACAACAGGTGGAACAAGTATTATAGCAAAAATTTTGAATAAATATTTAAATATTGATTTTGGTAAAAGTCTTTTAATTTCTGATTCTGTCGTGGTACTGCTTGCCATGTATACCTTTGGTAGAGAATTAGCCTTATTTGGATTGGTCAGCATATATTTAACAGGAAGTTTAATTGATAAGTTCATAGATGGATTTAATGTGTCTAAACAGATTATGGTATTTACTAAACATGAAAAGCTTATTTCTGATTACATAATTAATGAAATAGATAAGGGATGTACAGTGTTTTATGGTAAAGGCGGATATACAGGAAAGGACAACTGCGTGATTTTGACTATATTAAAGAGAAGCCAATTTATAAAATTAAAACAATTTATTAAAAATAATGATCCAGAAGCATTTATTACAGTAAATGAAACAAGTGAGGTTTTAGGAAAAGGCTTTAAAAGTTTAGATAATTAGGTATACTTAATAAAAAAATACATTTATATAGCTTATTATTAAGAATGGCACTATAGCATAGGTTTAGTAATATTTACTTGTTGATTATGAGATTAAAGGCAAATTATAATTAAGCATATAAGTTAAATTATTTATAAAATTATTGCAAATGTAAATAATAAGATATGTGGGAGACAAGCAAATATGGCTGAAGAGGAATTACTTATAACTTATGGATTAGGGTATGCTTTTGAAAAAAGCAAGTTGTTAATTGTTTCAGAAATTGAAGAAAAGATTATATTAAAAAGAGAACTAGATATTATTAAAGAAATCAGTGTGATCAATAAATTTCAAGAAAGTTTAAATGAAAAATGCGATTCTAAATTTCCTAAAAATTATATTGTAAATGTTGAGGAGGCTTTAGAAGAAAAATTATCAAAGACTATACCTATAATCACCTCAATAAAAACTAAAAATTCTAAAAAGCAAGACTATCTTATGAATGAATATATTAAAAGAGATTTAAGTCAGATACGCTTAAGAAGAGAAGGTTATATACAAAAAGATTCGAATTTAATAAAGGAATATTTGGATACTTGCAACATAAATTTAAGAGAAAATATAGAAGACAAAAAAGGAAACATTCTAAAATATAATAAAATAATCTTAAAATTCATTTTAACGTCTAATCTTGGAAATGATTTTAGTGATTTTTTAAAAAAACAAGGACAAGCTATAGAAGGAAAAATAATGGATGAATCTATAGTGGAAAAGTTAGAAGATGCACTTGAGAATGAATATTTGATAAAAAAGAAATATAAGGATTTGGATTTCTTAAATTTACTGTTATTTCTTGAAGAATGGCAAAAAAAATATTTTATTTGGGATGGAAAATATACAAGTTTGATGTATTCTATAAACAGGGATGGAAAGAAATATAATAGCTCAAACTTTGAAATAAAGGAGTCTGTAATTTCATTTATTAAAAAGAGTAGATATTTATATTTCACATTTGGCAGGTATAATCAAGACGGTATGTTTATAACCTTGAATAATGCAAAATATTGTAAGAAGAATAAAGAAAAAGAATTTAACTCAAATGAAAATAATAGTCAAAAATATATGTCTTTAGAGAAAAAAGAAGGAAATCTATATGAAATTACTTCAAATGATTTTCAAGAAATTGATTTAGATTATAATAAGGAATTAGGATACTTACTTTCTTATGATGATGAGGAGAATGTACATATTTCTCTTATTATATATGATGAAAAAAAAGAAGAAGTAACTTATGTAAGTAAGTACGATTCCTTCAAGAATGAAATGATTAAAGCATTAGAGGAACATTTCATATTATAGGGATATGGCATATAAAGAGGACTGCTTCAAAATAATTATTAGTATAGAATAATTATCTTGAAACAGCCTTTTTTCATTATTAAAAAAACTACTGCTTGGATTTATCTTGAAGATTTCTGCGTTTTTTAGTTTTCTTTTTCATAACTGAAAATCCAAAAGAACCAGTAGGCCTTTTAGCAAGAGGAAAATATTCTCCATGGCAATAAGACATCATATTTGCATTTTCAAAATGAATTTTACCTTTATCATCAAATAAGTCCTTATTAACATGTGATCCAACCACCTCGGCTATGAACATATCATGAGTTCCAAGTGGAATTATGTTTTTTACCTTACACTCAATATTTATAGGACAATCATTTATGTAAGGTACTGAAATATTACTGCTTTCTTTTAATGTAAAGCCCATTTCAGTGATTTTATCATTTTTTTTGCCAGATCTAACTCCACAGTAATCTACTTTTTTTACTAGATCTGAACCAGGTAAATTTACTACAAATTCCATAGTTTCGTTTATATATTCATAAGATAATCTTTCAGGTCTTACAGAAATATAAAGCATAGGGGGCTTTGTATTTATGGTACCAGTCCATCCAACAGTAAAAACGTTAGTCTTTCCAGCTTTATTTTTAGAAGTGACCAAAACCACAGGTACAGGGTTTAAAATTACACTTCCTTTAAGATCAATTTTATCCATTTTTAATTAACTCCTTTAAAAAAAGCATCTCAAAATAATTAGGGAGTATACCAGCCTATTTATTTAAAGATGCTTATAAGATTATACTAAAACAAATTAATTGATTTATTAATATCTTCTTCTTTTATTTGAACGGTTATAATAGCTTTTCTTTTTACGTCTAGAGTTAGATGCCATATTTTTAATAAGAACAGCTAAAGTAATTATTATAGCTATTACTACTATAGTCGCGATATAAGTAAGTAAATTATCTTTAACTAGGCTGCTAAGAGAAATATCTACTGTACCTGCAACTTCTTCTGAGTAATTTCTTGTAGTATAGGTTAATTTAGCATTTTTATTAAAAAGTAAACTCCATGCACTAGAATCTGTTCCGTCATAAGTAATTTGAGATTCAGCATCATTAATGTCATTTTTATAGTAATTTACATCTTGAGTTAGCTTAAGTGGTACTGAAATAGTTTTAGTAGGTCCAAATGCAATGAAAGGTTTGTATTTTACTTCAGCAGTTCCTACATTTTCACCACTTGTCTTGTAAACTTGTTTAGTAGCAGCATAACTGTAATTCATAATAGCATCCATATCGTTAAATTTGGTCATATCAGCATTATCAACCTGCCTGCTCTTAAGAACGACACCGATTATTTGACGTCCATCTCTTTCGTATACAGTAACTAAACAGCCACCTGCTTCATTAGTAGTTCCGGTTTTACCAGCAATATTACCATTTTTACCAAGGGTAACATTTCTGTTTTCTAGAATCAGTCTAGAGTTTTTTATTGTTACAGGAGCAGTTGGAAGTTCCATGGTTTCTCTTTCCCAGTCATTTGCAAAAGCTGCCTTCATAATCAAAGAAAGATCGTAGGCAGTAGTATAATGATTTGGATCATGCAAGCCGTTAGGAGTGACAAAGTTACTGTGAGTGGCTCCAAGCTCTTTTGCTTTCTTGTTCATTAGATCAGCAAATGCTTTAGAATCGCCAGATATATTATCAGCAATTACATATGCAGTATCGTTACCAGAAAATAATAGCAATCCTTTCATTATATCATCAGCTCCGACTTTATCACCAGGCTGCATAGTGTTATGCATATAATTTAAGTTTATAGAATATTCAGGTTGTTCTTTTGCTGACTTAGTATATTCAAGCTGGTCGGTTTTACTTTTGTTTTCAGCTAATAAAAGACCAGTTAATAATTTAGTTGTACTTGCAGGATACCTTTGGCTGTCAGCATCCTTACAATAAATAACTTCGCCTGTCTGTAAATCCATTGTTAGCGCTGCTTCACCTTTAATGTCAGGTAAATTTTGTGCGGAACTTTCTGTTTTAGAATTTGTATTTGCTGCGTAACTAGCCATACTCAATGGACTAAATAAAGAAAGAGAAAGCGTTAACGCAAGTGCTTTTATAATTAAATTTTTTTTCAAGTCAAATCTCTCCACTTCTATTTAAGCATATAAGGCATATAAAAAAAGACATGCCTTAAGTATATTGAAACATTTCTAGTATATCATTTATGTAAAGCTATAACAATAAATGTAATGTAAAATTTTAATACAATTAAATAATTATTATTTTAGTCGTTCTATTATAGATTTTTTTGCGTTCAGTTCAAATTCGTCATTTAAAGTATTTAGCTGAACATCGTTACCATATTTATTTTTTAAGGCTAGACTTAAGAGTCTATCAGCAAATTCAGGGTTCTTAGAAAGAAAAGAACCATGAAAATATGAGCCAAATGTATTTTTGTAAATACAGCCTTCAAAACCATCTTCTCCATTATTACCATATCCGTGAATGCACTTTCCAAGAGGAGTATGATTATTTATATAAGTTCGACCTGAATGATTTTCAAAACCTACGTAAGTCTCATTAAATTCTTCGTTGAATATTTCTGTATTTCCAATAAATCTTGTGTCTCCACCTTCAGTGTAAATATCTAAAATTCCAATACCATCTATCTTCTCACCGTTTGGAGCAGTATAATATTTACCTAATAGTTGATAGCCACCACAGATAGCAAGCATAACTTTTCCATCTTCAATGAAATTGGTCAAAGCATCTTTTTTTATTTCGTTTAAATCATTTGAAACTATAGACTGCTCATAATCTTGACCGCCGCCAAAGAAGATTATGTCTACATTTTCTTCATCGATATTTTCTCCTAAAGAAGAATTAATTATATTAACATCAATTCCTCTAAGAGCAGCCCTATGCTTTAGAATAAGTACATTACCTAAATCACCATATACATTTAATAAATCTGGGTATAAATGACAAATAGTTAATTCCATAATTTCGTATCTCCTTACCATAATTTATTGATGTAACCTTTTGAATGAAGATATTTTCTATAATTTATCATTGCAGTATAAGTTGCAAGAATATATATTTTTTTTGAGGCTGAATCTTTAATTTTATCTGTTAATTCCTCATAATCCTCTTTTAATATAAAATTATCAACGCTTAGTCCTGCAACCTTTAGTCTTACAGCCATATCATACATTCTAAGACCTGATACAAAAATATCTTTAATATTGAGAGTAGATATTTTTTCGAAATCTACATCCCATATCCAAGAAACATCACGACCATCAGCATAATTATCATTTAACATAAATGCTGCTGAAAATTCGTCCTTATTCAAAGCAAGAATATCTAAGGCTTGGTTATATCCAGCAGGATTTTTAACTAAGATAATCTGTATATCTTTATTTTCTATAGTTACCTGCTCTTGCCTGCCAAAGCTTGAACTTTGGTTTTGTAGTGATGTCTGGATAACTGAATCAGGCACACCAAGTTCCTTTGTAATTGCAAAAGCGCATAAAGCATTATATATATTATAAGCTCCTGATTGGCTTATAAAGACTTCACAATCATTAATTAAAACAGAAGAATTCTCTGGAGTTAAATCAAATATTTTATTTACTGCATATTGCAGCTCTGAACGTTTATAGCCGCACTCTGGACAATAAAAGTCTCCTAAATGATTATAGGTAACTAAATTATAGGAATAAGGAGCTTTACAAAATTTACAGAACTTTGCATCGGCATTTAAATCTAAAGACGTATTTTCTTTAATAGGAGTATTAAAACCATAGTATATTACTGGGTTTTTAGCTTCTAATTTACCAAGTAAAGATTCATCTCCATTTAGAATAAGTTTTGATGTTGGTACTTTTTCTATTCCGTCCATTATTTTAACCAAGGTGGTATAAACTTCGCCGTATCTATCCAATTGATCTCTAAATAAGTTGGTTACAGTTATTATTTCAGGAGTTAAATGCTCTGTAATAAACTTAACATTGGCTTCATCAACTTCTATTACTGCGTACGGATTTTCTTTCTTTCTGAAAAAAGAATAATTTGAAACGAAACAAGCCACAATCCCAGGATACATATTAGCACCAGTATTATTAGTAATGACATTGAATTTGTTTTCTTTTAAGATATTATAAATCATACTGGTTGTGGTTGTTTTTCCATTAGTTCCAGTTACCAAGATGACTCTATATCCTTTGCTGACCTTTTTTAATATTGATTTATCAATTTTTAATGCTATTTTACCAGGAAAATTACTTCCACCTTTTACAACATGCTTTGCAAGAAATGCAGTAATTTTTGATAATAATATGCTTAAAATGGATTTAATATTAATTTTACTCACCGTCCAATTCTAGTTTTATAATAAGAATGATTAACATAATAAAGTAATGTTAATCATTTAGATAACATTAAATAATCAAAATAAGTATAGCACAAAAACTAATAACTACGAAAATATTTTTGCTAAGAAAATAGACATAAATTGACTAACATAAAAAAAAGTAAAAGAGTTGAGACTTTTTAAAAGTTTATTTATAAAAGAATTAAATTAAACGCTAAATTCTTCTTAATTAAAAATTAAGAGAAAAATTATATGATGGAATTTGTAAAATATGGTTAAGAAGCTGGAATAAAAGGATTCCCTACAGTATTGATGAATTAATTCATAATTGTATATTAATAATTAAAGGAAATTTAAATTGAATTTTTGAGAATAAATAATCTTAAGAAAAAGTGAAGAATTCATACTTTGTTAGGCATATACAATTGTTTTATTAAGGAATATACAATATAATTAAAAGTAATAAAGAATTTTACGAGGTGTTATTATGATTAAGGTAACAGTTAACATAAATGGTATTAACTATAATCTAAAAGGGGAAAAAGATGAAAAATATTTGCTAGGGGTAGCAAATTTTGTAGATACAAGGATTAAGGAAATAATATCTAATAGAGCAGGCTTAAGTTCAACTGCAGCAGCAGTTTTAACTGCTGTAAATATTGCTGACGAGCTTTATGAATGTGATTTACAATTGGACAAGTCTATAAAAGATAAGGCAGATATTATAGAAGAAAATAATGATTTAAAGAAAAAACTGGAGGAAATGAATTTAGATTTAGAAAAATCAGCTAATGGGAAATTGGAGATTCAAGCTGACTTTGAAAAAAAAGAGAAAGAGCTACGTGATAAATATAAAGATTCAGAAGCTATTTTCAAGTCATTAAATAATACAATTAACAATCTTAAAGAGGAAAATGAATCATTAAAGAAAAAGTTGAACGAATTAGGTTTGGAATTAGAAGATTCTAATAAGGAGAATGCAAATCTTAAAAGCAGCTTTGAGGAGAAGGAAAGAGAATTACAGGTAAAATATAAAGATACAGATTCAGCTTTTAATTCATTGAATAATAATATAAATAACCTTAAAGCTCAAAACCAAAAGCTGACTACAGAAAATAAATCAATAACTGATGAACTTAATAAAAAGAAAAATATTAATGAGTCTTTAAACAGAGAACTAAGTGAAGTTAAAGAAAAAAATAAAATTATTTATAAAAAGATTGAGGAAGCTAAAAGTAACGAACAGAGGTTGAATAAAGAATTGCAGCTATCTAATGAAAAGGCAAAAAACTTGAGCAATGAAATGGCGGAAATCAAAAGAGAAAAGAATGCAATAAATAATGAGTTAAGTGAAATTAATACGAAAAATTTAGAATTACATAGAAAGTATGAATTATGTAAGGAAAATGAACAAAAACTAAATGAAGATTGCATTAATTATAATAAACAAATTGAAGAGTATAAAATGAAGTTAGAAGAACAAGTGAATTTCAACGATACAATTGCTTTAAAGTTTGAGGAAGAGAAAGAAGCATTAAGTGATAGAATCTCAGAATTGCTATTAAGTGAAGAAGAATTAAATAACAAAATTAAAGATATAATGAAAAAAGAAGATGAACTTAATAATGATTTAACAATTGAAAGAGAAAAAACTGTACAGTTAACTGAAAAAATTGAAGCTATTAATATAGAAAAAGATGAACTTAACAGGCAAATAACTGATTTAAGTGAAGCATCAAATAATAAAATTGCAGAGTGTAGCGAACAATTAAGTAAGTTGACTAGAGAAAATGAAACGTTGCTAAATCAAATTAATAACATGAATGAAGAAAAAATGAATTTGGAAAGTGAAATTTCTAAGTTAAAAGGTGATCAAGAAATATTAAATAATGAAATCAATAATCTAAGGGATAATAATGATGAGTTATCACAGGAAATAGAAAAAGGTGATAGAGCAAAAGAAGTTCTAGAAGAGGAATTGGAACTTACAAGAAGTAGTAATGAAAGATTAAAATTTGAGACTAATGAAGCTAAGGGAGAATTTGAAAAACAAATTAATGCCAAAGCTCAACAAATAGAAGAAGTAAGCAAAGCATTGGAAAATTTGGAACGTGAACTAAGAAGAGTTAAAGAAGAGCTCGGTAGTAAAGAAAGAGCAGTAGAAAGATTAGAAAAAGAATTAGAGGATAAAGAATGGATATTCTTAAAGCTAAAAAAAGAAATAGAAGCTAAAGAAAGTGACCTAGATTCAAGTAAGGGATCTATAGATGATTTAAAAGAGGAAATTTCAGTATTAGTAAAGGAAAGAGATGAACTAACTAATGCAAACAATGAACTTAATAAGGAAGCCAAAACTTTTCAACATAGGCTTTTTGAATTGCAAGCTAAAGTCATAGATGCAGAAATAGAAGTGGCAAAAGTTAAAAAGGAGCAGGTAGGACCTCTTGTTAAAAAGGTAAGGTGAGGCATATGAAAGAAAATAGGCAGGTAGATTGGCTTGTTATTTTTTGGATAATGCCTAAGTAAAAGGAGAAACATGAATAAAATTGAGTTATTATCTCCAGCAGGAAGTATGGAGAGTTTAATTGCAGCAATAAATAATGGAGCGGATGCAATATATCTTGGAGGCAGTAAGTTTTCAGCAAGAGCTTACGCCTCAAATTTTGATAATGAAACTATGATGAAGGCATTAGATTATGCTCATAGCTATAATGTAAAGGTGTATGTTACAATTAATACACTTTTAAAACAAAATGAACTAAAAGAAGCGTTAAAATATGTAGGATATCTCTATGAAATTGGAGTAGATGCATTAATAATTCAAGATGTAGGCTTAATAAGTCTGATTAAGGATGTATATCCAGATTTTGAATTACATGCATCAACTCAAATGACAATTCATAATGCAGAAGGAGCTTTATATTTTAAAGAAAAGGGCTTAGAAAGAATAGTTTTATCAAGAGAGCTTTCATTAGAGGAAATAAAGTATATTTCAAAAGACTTGGGCATAGAAACTGAAGTATTTGTACATGGAGCTTTATGCGTATGTTATTCAGGACAATGCTTAATGAGTTCTATGATTGGCGGGAGAAGCGGAAATAGAGGAAGATGTGCACAGCCTTGCAGGATGCAATATACTTTAAAAGGCGAAACTTTAGGTGAGAGAAAGGGATATCTTTTAAGTCCTAAAGATACATGTTTAATTGATGATGTAGATGCCATTATAAAGAGTGGCACGGCGTCCTTAAAAGTTGAAGGAAGAATGAAAAAGCCTGAATATGTAGCTGGAGTTACAAGAAATTATAGAAAATCAATTGATAAAGTATTAAAAAATACAAAATTTGATTTACAAAAGGGACGAACAGAACTGGCAAAATTATTTAATAGAGAAGGTTTTGCTAAGGCATACTTATATAAAAATACAGGGAAAGATATGATGAGCTATAATTACCCTAAAAATACTGGAGTATTTATAGGTCAGGTTATGAATGATGGAGAAATCATATTAGAAGAAGATGTGTTTTTAGGAGATGGAATAAGATTTGCAGCTGATGATGGATTTACTTTAAGTAAAATCTTAAAGAATAATAACGAAGTTAAAGAAGCACACAGGGGAGAGAAGGTTAAATTATTTCCAACTGGGGGCTATAAAAAAGGCTACAAGCTTTATAAGATGTCAGATAAAAAGTTATATGATGAATTAAAAGAAGATTTAAAGCAGTATAAGAGAAAAATAAATTTAGTAGGGGAAGTTGAGTTTAAGGTTAATTCACCACTTTGCATTAAAACTAAGTTGAATGGAAAAGAACATAAGGTTTATGGTGAAATAGTTGAAGCTGCTCAAAATAAGCCATTAACAAGAGATAGAGTTGAAGAAGCCTTAAGGAAGTCAGGAGAAATTCCTTACAAATTTGATGAAATAATTTTTGATGAGTTCGACGAAGGCTTTATAAGGATAGCTGCTATAAATAATTTAAGAAGAGAGCTATTTGAAAAGATATTAAAGGAAGAGGTAAGCTCATATAGAAGAAAAAGAGTTCTAGAGACTCCAAAAGCAAAGAGTAAAAAAGGTAATGAAGATTTAGGCTATATTTATAGCTGCATTACAAAGGGGCAATTGAAGGCATTGGTAGAAAATCCTGAAATTCAGAATATTGCATTGGATATATTCTTCAGTAAGTTGAAAGATTCTTTGAATAAAGGAGATTTGAAGAATTTATATGAACAAGGCTTAAAGGATAAAAATATATATCTAAAGGTGCCTAATATAATTAAAGATGAATTTAATTACGTGGTTAATGTCATAGAAGAATTAATGCCTTATATAAAAGGAATAATAACATCAAATGCTGGTATAATAAAAATTTATAGAGATAAATTTTTTATAATAGGTGATTATAAACTAAATGTCTTTAATAAAGAAGGTGCGGAATTCTATGCAGAAGATGTTGATATTCCATTCTTAAGTTTAGAGTTAAATAGAAAAGAAATAAAGGAGTTAACTAAAAGTGCTAATTGTAAAGTCGGAATTAACATTTATGGTAAAACTGAACTCATGATTAGCGAATATTGCCCTATTGGAAGTACTTTTGGCAATAAATCATCTAAGAAGGAATGCAATAAAGCTTGCATGAAGGATACCTTTAAATTAAAAGACAGAATGAATGAAAGTTTCAGTGTATTATGTGATAATAGCTGCAGAAGTTATATTTTAAATTCATTAGCTACAAACCTAATTGATGAAATAGAAGAACTTAAGTCCTTTAATATTAGAAATTTCAGGGTAGACTTTAAGGATGAAACTTACGAAGAAGTTGTCAATGTGTTAGAACAAATTTCTAATAAAAAGAAAAATGAAGATAATAAATATACAAAAGGCCACTATAAACGAGGCGTCGAATAAGAGTTATGAATTATGAGCTATGAATTATGAGTTATGGATGAAATTTCGATGGAATTTCTAAAATGCATATTAGTCAAAGCATGTAAGGCTTTGTTCTGTAACTCTTAATTGTGAACTTATAGCTCTTAACTGAGTTAAGGGGTGTGATTAAATGAATGAAAGATCTCTAAGAATATTAGAGTTTAATAAAATAAAAGAGAAAATTAAAAAGTATTCAAGAACAAATGCTGGAAAAGAGCTTATTAATAAGCTCGAGCCATATAATAATTTATATGAAATAAACAATAAATTAGAGGAAACTAATGAAGCTCTTGAGATTTTAATTACAAAGGGGAATTTACCACTTGAAGGACTTAGCGATACTCATGAGGGTATTGAAAGAGCTAAAAAAGGTGGTACTTTAAGTCCGGAGCAATTGTTAAGAGTTGGTGGAATGCTTAGAGCTTCTAGAACTACAAAGGAATTTTTTAAAAGAGAAGAAGTAGAAAAAGCATACCCAAGGCTTGAAGATTTAGCATTTATATTAGTTCCAATAAAAACATTAGAAGCTGAAATAGAAAGAGCCATAGTTTCAGAAGATGAAATTAGTGATAAAGCTAGTCAAACTTTATATAATATAAGAAGGACTCTTAAGGAAAAAAATTCTTCAGTTAGAGAAAAAATAAGTTCCATAGTGAAGAGTAATTCAAAATACCTGCAGGATGATTTATATACCATGAGGGGAGACAGATATGTGCTTCCAGTAAAATCAGAATATAAGAGTCAGGTACCAGGACTTGTACATGATCAAAGTTCAACTGGTGCAACTTTTTTTATTGAGCCTATGAGCTTGGTTAATTTAAATAATGAAATAAGAGAATTAGTTCTTAAGGAGAAGGCTGAAATAGAAAGGATTCTTTCAGAGCTTTCCCAAAAGGTTAAGATGAATGCAGAACAATGCTTAAGCAATTTAAAGGTACTAGTTGAATTTGATTTTATATTTGCAAAAGCAAAATATGCTTCAGCCTTAAATGCAATAAAGCCAATAGTTAATGAAGATGGAACCTTCAGCATTTTGTCAGGAAGACATCCTTTGATTGAAGGCGATAAAGTTGTGCCTTCTGATATTTATTTAGGAAAAGAATTTCAAACCTTAATGATAACAGGACCAAATACCGGAGGTAAAACCGTTACTATAAAAACTGTTGGATTACTTCATATTATGGGTCTAAGTGGTCTTTTAATACCAGCTAGAGATAACTCTTCTATTGCCTTATTTAATGAAATTTTTGCTGATATAGGTGATGAACAAAGCATAGAGCAAAGTTTGTCTACATTTTCATCTCATATGACTAATATAGTAAATATTATGAAGCATGTGGATGATAAGTCTTTGGCATTATTTGATGAACTTGGAGCAGGTACAGATCCAGCAGAGGGTGCAGCGCTTGCGGTTTCAATATTGGAAACTCTAAGAAGCAGAGGGGCAAAGCTAATTGCAACGACTCATTATAGTGAACTTAAAGCTTATGCATTAAAGACTGACGGAGTTGAGAATGCTTCAGTTGAATTTGATATAGAAACTTTAAGACCAACCTATAGATTATTAATTGGAGTTCCAGGAAAATCTAATGCTTTTGAAATATCTAAGAGATTGGGGCTTGTAGAAGGTGTAATAAAAAGAGCAAAAGAATATATGTCAGAAGAAAATCTTCAATTTGAGAATTTAATTAGAGACCTTCAAGAAAAGAGTATAATAGCGAAACAGGAAGCAAGGGAAGCTAGAATGCTTAAGGAACAGGCAGAAGAACTTAAGAAAAAATATGAGGAAAAGCTTGAAAAATTAGATAATACTAGAGAAAAGGCATATATGGATGCTAGACGTGAAGCAAAAGAGATAATATCTAATGCGAAAGATGAAGCAGATGAAATTCTAAAAGCTATGAGAGAACTTGAAAAACTTGGAATATCAAGTGGAGGAAGGCAAAGGCTTGAAGAAGAACGTAAAAAACTTAAAGATAGTTTAGAAGCAAAAGAAAAAGGAATTCACAATATGAAGGAAAATGAGGGTGAAGCTATAACTAAGGTCAACCTTGGAATGGAGGCTTTTCTTCCATCATTAAATCAACAAGTAATAGTTACATCTCTTCCAGATAATAAAGGTGAAGTTCAAGTTGAAGCTGGAATCATGAAAATTAATGTTAAATTAAGTGATTTAAGAAAGACAAAAGTTACTAAAGAAGAAAAAGTAAGAAAGAAACGAGAAGTGAAGCTTAATTTAAGCAGTGTAGAATCAAGAGTGGATTTAAGAGGTATGGATGCTGAAGAAGCATGCTATAAAGCAGATAAATATTTAGATGATGCTTATAGAGCAAATTTAGGAGAAGTGACTATAGTTCATGGTAAAGGCACAGGAGTACTTAGAAAAGCCATAAATGATATGCTTAAGAGACATCCACATGTAAAAGCCTATAGATTAGGTGCTTACGGAGAAGGTGGAGATGGTGTTACTATGGTGGAACTAAAAGCGTAATTATAGCCTATAAAAGTTAAGTATTTAAGCTGCTATGAATATGTGATAAAATAACAGGTCAAAAATGCTATATATAACTGACTTGTTATTTTTTTTAATATACCGTAATATGTATTTAATGAGGTTATAAAATTCTTTTTAATAAAAAGATATAAAGTGAAGTCATAAATGTTAATTACTTACTAACTGTTGACTGAAATTGAGGTGATACAATGTACATAATAAGTGCATGTTTATGTGGAGTTAATTGCAAATACAATGGGGAAAATAATTTAAGTGAGAGATGCATGAAGTTATTTAGAGAAGGAAAGGCTGTTCTAGTGTGCCCAGAGCAGCTAGGAGGATTATCAACTCCAAGAGATCCGGTTGAACTAAATAATGAAGCAAGTGAAGTGATAAATGGAAATGGAAAAGCATTAAGCAATCAAGGTGGAGATGTTACTAAACAATTTATAGATGGAGCATATGAGACTTTAAGAATAGCTAAAGAGCTTGGAGCTACGAAGGCTGTATTGAAGGAAGGAAGTCCGTCATGTGGATCTAATTATATATATGATGGCACATTTTCAGGAAATAAGATTAAAGGCAAAGGGATAACAGCACAAGTTTTAGAAAATGAAGGGATAACTGTATTTTCAGATGAAGATTTGGAGGTAAACAACAGCAAATTAGTTTATCTTAATGAATTTGACAGAGAAAAAGCAAAAAAGAGAAAAATTTTTGAAATGGGTGAAGAGGAAGACGAAGAAGAATATTTTGATCTGACGGAGAATTTATCAGATATGTCAGAATTACCTCCAAGCGTTGAAGAAAATGTAAAAAAACTTATGATTTCTTTAGCACGTGATCTAATGGGATTTGAAGAAATAGATGAAATTGCTGAAGCAACAGGATTAAGCATAGAAGAAGTGGAAGAAATACTGGATAAGGAATAATTTTAAATTTATATTAAGTTAATTAGATACATATTTACTAAATAATAGTAACGTGTATCTAATTTTTTTGTGGAGATGGTTTATTCTCTAGGGACTATATTACGAAATTCTAGTGTATATACCATACCTCCCATGACATTATAGTACTGTCCAAGCTTTACTATATACATGGTGTTATTCATTTTTATTTTAGAAGGAATTCCATATTCAAGGATCTCTAAAGAAAGATTATTTTTTTTACAATAATTTTCAATTTCACCTATAAATCTACCTTCTGATTGAGGCTTTTCAGGCAAATCTTCAATCAATACTCTGGAATGGTATTTTAAACCAGAATTTAGTTCGGTTGCGATTCTCTTTATATATAGATAATTTAGAAACCATACTAAGAATAAGATGCCTATATTGACCGTAACGATATCACGAATGAACTTAGGAATTAAAGCGGCACAGAACATAATAATTGCGGTAAAAATAAATATCCAATAAATAGCTGCAGCTCCTGAAAAAATATGATATCCATCTTTTATAAGAGTATTTAGATATACAAGCCATCGTATGAATATACCTATTAAGCAATAACCCAAAATTATTGGAATGAGAAAGGTGCCAATTATTTTCAAATGCTGAATATCACGTTGGATTAGTAAATTAATAACAGTGCTTAGAAATAGTATTATAGCTAGGAAAAGACCTTTTAATATAATTTCTATTTTATCTTCCTTCATCATGAATTTCTACCTCCAATCTTTGCTCTAAGGAGTCTTAGATATTTTCGAGAAATATATGTCTCTTCGCCATTATAAAATATTGCTTTCATTAACCCGTTTGCCAGGGGGCTGTAATGTTCTACTTGTTTAAAATTCATTATGGCTGATTTTGAAATGCGAGAAAATTGTTCGGGAAGTATTTCTTCCAGTTCATAAAGTCTCTTTTTTGATTCATATATTTTACTTCCAGTGTGTACAAAGGATTTCTCTTGAATAGTCTCAATAAATAGAATGTGTTCACAAGAAATAGAATATTTTTCTTCGCCTAAAAAACAAGAAAGTATTATGGTTTTATAGGTTTCTTTTTCAATAATCTCCTGTAATTTTATAATTTCAGGATGGTTTTGATAAATCTGCAGTACCGCACATTCTTCTTCTGGAGAATTTACATATTGTATTTTTACCTTCATGAATTATCATCCTCCTTTTCTATATAATACCTACTTTTTTATAGAATATCTATATTTGACAGGTTAGTGGTCGCAAATATTGGGTAAGTGGCAAATATATAAAAGAAATGTAATAGATAGTTAATGAAGAGAAAAAATGTAGATGATTTTGTACTTACGCAAATCCATCTACAATCCCTAAAAGAATATTTTTAAGTAAATCCTTATCTATAAAGTTTTATGATAACTTTATAGATTACAATACTATAAATTACATTATGCAAGACAGTTTACAGAAGTGGTAAATTTTAAGCTGCTAGGAGCATTCAATGAATCAATAACAGCATTCCATTTGTCACTAAGAAACTTAGCTTCATCCACAAATGAAGAATCTGATGATGAATCCATGAATTTATCGTATACTGAGGATAAACTTTTTTTAATAGTATCATCATTTGTTAGGTCAATACTATTATAAAGGGTATCGTAGTAGGCCTCAGTTGTATGAAAGATATCTGTTCCATTTTTTATCGAATCTAAGTCTTCTTTTGCTCTTTTATTCCAGCCAGTAGCTATAGTAGTTGGATCTGTTCTGTTCATAATATCTGTATCCATATCTTCCATGAATTTAGTATATTTATCACTTAAGCTCTGTGTATATTGGTCTGCAATTGCGTTAAACTGATCCTGAAATTGATCAGGTACAAGTTTGCTGGATATATATTTCAGTTCCATATTAGTTTGAGCTATAGTCATACCAACAGTATCACCATTGTCTATACCATCATAAACAGATTCTGTTGAAGTGATTACAGAATTTATTAGTGTGGTTTTTTGATCATCATCAAGTCCCATGCTATTTATACAATTTTTAAAATCATAATAAGCAAGTGGGTTACCTTCTTTATTCGTAACAATAATCGGACCACCTTTTGTTAAATCTGGTGTCTCTATTCCTTTGATTTCAACATCAGATGGAGTTGGGGTTTTATTTAATTCACTAATACTTAATGTATCTGCTAAAGATTTTCTTTCGGGAATTTCTGGATTGAAATTTTTTAGAAAATTAACATCGATAGTTGTACGCTTGTAAATATCTGTATAATAGTATGATGGAATATCTATTGCCATATTAATTCTCTCCTTTTTAAGTTATTTATCTTTATAATTGTATATTCGTACATTTTTTGGAAAAGTTTATAATTAATTAGAATAAATTAACTTTTAAGAATTATAATTCATGTAAGATTACAGATTTCCTTTTTGGTAATTTTGTTTAAGAATATGCTTTAAGATAGGAGATTAATAGAGCAGGATAAAATAGTATTCTGCTCCGTTTGGTATTTAGATGAGTTATTCATTTAATAAATCAGAAAATTGCTTTTTTGACCACTTTTCAATCATCTTTAAAGCGGGGACCAATTCTGTTCCTTTTTCAGTTAATAAATATTCAACCTTTGGAGGTACTTCTGCATATACATGTTTAGTTATTATATCATCCATTTCCAGTTGTTTTAATGATTCACTTAACACTTTTTGGCTTACACCATAAGTAATTCGCTGCAACTCCAAAAATCTTTTTGGACCATCAGATAAGTGGCATAATATTACTGCCTTCCACTTACCTCTTATAATTTCAAAGCCTAAATCCAAGGCACAAATATACGATTTACCATTATGTTCTATCAAAATATCATCACCTACATTACATATATTGTAATGATAATTATATTATAAAAAGGAGAAATTTGAAATAGAGTTGTAGCAGTAATGCAAGAAAGCAAGTTCAGGATTTAACTAAAAGTAGTCTATAATCGTAATTCCTACTTTAAAGTAAGTTATCTAACTTTAAAGTGCCTACTTGTTGCAAGTTTAGGAGGTGAATATACTATACTTAGTGCTATATATTAAAAGCATGCGATATATAATAAATTAAACTATAAGATATAAGGATAGGTGATATAAATGAAGGTAGTTGCATTTAATGGAAGTCCTAAAAAAGAGGGAAATACATTTCATGGAATACAAATAGTTGCAGAAGAATTAAAGAAGGAAGGTATAGAAGTTGAAGTTATCCATGTGGGTAATAAAGTTATAAAAGGATGTCTTGCTTGTAATGGCTGCGTGAAAAATCAAAATGAGAGATGTGTCATTGATGATGAAGTAAACGAATGGATTCAGAAAATGAAGGACGCAGATGGAATAATACTAGGTTCACCAGTTCATTATTCAGCAATAGGAGGAACAATGAAATCATTTTTAGACAGAGCCTTTTATGTTGCAAGTGTAAATAAGGGGATGTTAAGACATAAAGTTGGTGCTGCAGTAGTTGCTGTAAGACGTGCTGGCGGCGTGCCAACCTTTGAGCAATTAAATAATTATATTAATTGTTCAGAAATGCTTATGCCAACTTCAAACTACTGGAATGTAATAAATGGAACAGCACCAGGAGAAGTAAAAGGTGACACAGAAGGAAATCAAATCATGAGAGTACTTGGCAAAAATATGGCCTGGCTTATGAAACTTGTTGAGTTTGGGAAAGGAAAAGTTAAAGAACCTGAAATGGAAGAAAAAATATTCATGAATTTTATCCGTTAAATATAGGAATAATCATTAAACATAAATAAGAAGACATTGTATCTTAATATTGAAGATATAATGTCTTTTTTTATTCTTTAGGAATTTATAATAAAGTTAAAGCTGTGGATAACTTATTGAAAAGGCCAATTAAGTAGGTTTGGTGTGTCAAAAAGAATAAAAAATAAATCATATTCGCCTGCCAGATTTTTCTCACATGCGTTCGAAAAGGCAGATGCGTAAAAAAATCTACGGCTCCACAGTCGCCTGCGATTTTTTTATTCTAGGATATTTTTTATAAGTTAAGGCAACAAACAAAGCAGTGACAAATTACAAGTAATAAATTAAGTTCTTGATTTGTTTATCTATATACCTAAGTAGGCTATAATATTGTTATAAGTTAAGGCACAATTAAATTTAATGTGCTTAAGAAAACAGCTTACTGGGAGGATGTTTAATTTTGAGAATATTACATACAGGAGACTGGCACTTAGGTAAAAATTTAGAAGGACAAAGCCGCATGGATGAGCAAGAAGAATTTTTAAAAGATTTTGTAAATATTGTTGAAGAAAATAATATAGATTTAGTTATGATAGCTGGTGATGTTTATGATAATCCAAATCCACCAGCAAGAGCAGAAAAAATGTTTTATGATACCTTGAAGAGAATATCAAAAAATGGGGAAAGACTTACCTTAGTTATATCAGGAAATCATGACAATCCTGATAGATTAGTTGCAGCAGGTCCCCTTGCAAGGGAACATGGAATCATTATGGTTGGGACTTCAAAAACTATAGTTCCTTGTGGAGAGTATGGAAATCATGAGGTCTTAAATGCTGGAGAGGGTTTTGTTGAAATTGAAGTAAATAATGAAAAAGCAGTCATTCTAACAATGCCTTATCCAAGTGAAAAAAGATTAAATGAAGTTATCTACAATGGAATGGATGACGAAGAAGAGAAAGCTAAGTCCTATAGTGAGAAAATATTTTCTTTATTTGATTCTCTAAGAAGCCATTATAGAGAGGATACCATTAACTTAGTAATATCTCATCTATTTGCAATGGGAAGTGAAGAAGGTGGCTCAGAACGAAGTATTCAATTAGGAGGAGCATATATTGTTGATGGAAGTTGTTTTCCTAAAGAAGCCCAATATGTAGCACTCGGACATGTTCATAAACCTCAAATAGTTCCAGGTACTGAAAAGAAAGCAAGGTATTGTGGTTCGCCAATTCATTATAATAAGAAGGAAATAAGCTTTGATAAAAAGTGCTTTATAGTAGATGTTAAGGTAAACAAAGAATGTACAATTGAAGAAGTAAACTTAAAAGTATATAAGCCAATTGAAATTTGGAAATGTTCTAGTATTGAAGATGCAATTTTAAAGTGCGAGGAAAATAAGGAGAAAGATTGCTGGGTATACATGGAGATAGCAACAGATAGATACATAAGAGAAGATGAAATAAAACAAATGAAGGATTTGAAAAAAGATATTTTAGAGATAATGCCAAAGGTTAAAGGTATAGATGAAGATACTGCTTTAAATATAAGTGAAAAATCTTTTGAAGAAATATTTGTTGATTTTTACACGAAAGAAAGAGGAGTGCCACCAGAAGATGAAGTGATGGAATTACTTTTAGCTATTATAAATGAAGAAGGGGAAGAAAATGAGGCCAATTAAATTAAGAATCAAGGGTTTAAATAGTTTTATTGATGAGCAGACAATAGATTTTGATAGGTTAACAGATAGAGGATTTTTTGGGATTTTTGGACCAACAGGAAGCGGGAAATCAACTATATTGGATGGTATAACTTTGGCTCTATATGGAAATGTGGCTAGAAAGAGTTCTAATTATATAAATACTAATTGCGATAGATTAAATGTAAATTTTGAATTTCAGATATCTGGAGCAGAAATTAAAAGATATGTTATAGACAGAGAATTTAAAAGAAAAAAAGATGGGGGAATAAATTCAGGAAAATGTAAAATAGTAGATATAACCAATATGGAAGAGGAAGAAGTTCTAGCAGATGGAGTTAAAACAATAAATAAAAAAGTTGAGGAGATTGTAGGACTTAACTTAGAGGATTTCTCTAGAACGGTTGTGCTGCCACAAGGAAAGTTCAGTGAGTTTCTAAAGCTGGAAGGTAAAGATAGGCGTGACATGCTTGAAAGGCTATTTAACTTAGAGCAATTCGGTGACAATTTATCTAGAAAACTTAGTTTAAAAATAAATAAAGAGAGAACTGAAAACAGTGTTTTGCTTGGTCAATTAAGCGGATATGATGATATAAGTGAAGATGTATTAAAAGAAAAAAAGAATATATTAGAAGAACTAAAGAAAGACTTAGAAATATTAAAGGAAGAATTAAAAGTAATTGAAAAAGATTATAAGGAAAATGAAGAAATATGGAAGCTGCAATTAGATTTAGAAGAATACAAAAATAAAGAAAAAGTATTAAAAGAGCAGGAAGATAAAATAAACCAATATATAGAAATAATAAAACTTGGAGAAGCGGGTGCAAAGGTTATACCGTATATTAATGCTTTTGAGAATACTATAAAAGAGTTTAAAATAAATGAACTTGAATTAGATAAATTGAAAGCTGCAATTGAGAAGATCAAAGAAGAAAAAGAGAGTATAGAAAAACTATGGAATGAAGCAAAAGTTAATAAAGATAAAAAGCTTCCTCAATTAATGATACAAGAACAAAAGGTAAAGGATGCAATTGAAGAAAAAAAATTAGTAGATGAAATACAAAAAAAGATAGATATATTGAAATTACAGATAAGTGAAGCTGAGGTTGTAAGCAAAAGAGATAAAGAAGAACTCATTAAGGTTGATGAGGAAATTAAAGATAAGAGTAAAATTGTAAAAGAGCATGACAAAAAGTATGAGGAATCAAAAATAAATGAGCAGCTTAAAGAAAAAGTTCAAGAAGGTATTCTTTTAGAAGAAAAATTAAATAGTTTGAAGTTATCTATAACTAAAGATAATGATAAGAAAAATTTTTTGGAAAAAGAGAATAATAAGACTATATCTGATGGCAAAAGTTTAAGGAACATCATAGAAAAAAGCGTTAAAGCTTTAGAAGAGAAAGAAAAACATTACGAAGAACTGCTTAAAAATTCTCCAGGAGAATCAAAAGACTTAGTCAATTTAAAGCAACTGATAGTTGAAAATGAGCAGAAGTGGAAAAATCATAATAAATTAATAAAAGAAATAGAATTTGCTGAAGAAGAAATAAAAAAATTAAATACTGAAATAATAGCTAAAAAAGAAGATGAGCAGAGACACGAAGAAGAGCTTGAAAAGATTAAATTTAAGCAAAAAGAAATAGAAAGGGAGAATTTGGCTAATATTCTAAGAGAAGAGCTTAAAGAAGGGGAAGTATGTCCCGTTTGTGGTTCAACTCATTACAATAAAGAAGATATAGTTAAAATAGAAATAAAAAATATAGATGAAATAGAGAAAAATGCTCAACTTAAGGAAGCTGAAATAAAAATTATTAATAATAATATAGTTGAGAAACAAACTAAGATAAATAACTATAGTGAAAAGATAAAGATTAATGAAGAAGAAATAAATAAACTTGGAACTAAATTTAAGGAAAAGTCTTTAGAAGAATTGCAGGATGAATTTAAGAATTTAGAAAAAGCTTTAGAAGATTATACTAAGGCGAAAGAAACATTGGATAAAGATATTAACAAATTAAAAAATGAAATAAATATTAAAAATGGTGAAATAAATGAACTTAGAGCTGTAGTTAGAACGAATAGAAGGCAATTAGATGATTTAGAGAAAAGTCTTAAAGAAAATACACAACAATTAAATGATATAGAAAGTAGAATAAATACATTAAAATCTGA
>JAEZKY010000292.1 GCA_023435985.1 Bacillota bacterium
CAATAATAATACAAAAGCCGAAAAATCTACTACAGTAGCTACAACTAATAAGGTGAATTTCATAAATCCTATAGATGGCATTGAAAGTAGAAAATATACTTATCCTGCTCCAGTAAAAATGGAAGAAGGTACTTTTAGAACTATTAGAGGTGTGAATATACAAGCTAATATAGGAACTGATGTTAAAGCAGCAGCTGATGGAGTGGTAGATCTTGCTGAAAACTCAGGAGTTGAGGAAGGCGTAGTTGTAGAGATTAAGCATGCTAATGGATTGAAAACAAGATATGGAAATCTTGATGCAAGTGTATTAGTAAAAAAAGGCGATAAGGTAACAGCCAACCAAGTTATTGGTAAGGTGGGCGAAACTGCAAAAGTATTTAGCAAGGATGTATTTGGAGAATTTTTAAATTTACAGGTAATTGATGCTAATGGAGAACAAGTTAATCCGGAAAAATATTTCAGCTTAAAGACTAAATAAAATAAAAGTTTTTATTAGTCATTTGTCATAGTTAAGATAAGTGACTAATGGAAGATATTAATAAAAAAACTATTATGTTAAAGACAAGATTAAGGAAGTGATATTTTGAAAGATTATATCGAGGAAAGGGTTTTAGATGTTGCAAAATACATTATAGATTCAAAGGCTACAATAAGAAAAACAGCAAAAGTTTTTGGGGTAAGTAAAAGTACAATTCATAAAGATATGACAGAAAGACTTTTGAAAATTAATCCAGAAATTGCACAGGAAACTCATTCTATTTTAGAATTAAATAAAGCTGAAAGACATATTAGAGGTGGAGCAGCAACAAAAATGAAGTATAAAATTATTGAATCTTGATAAATTTAAGTCTATAATATAATATTAGTAGAATTATGTAAATATAGGCATTAATATGTATTATAGGAGTGAATAAGAGATGTGGAGAACAGGGATAGACCTTGCAATTGACTTGGGAACAGCAACTGTACTAGTTTATGTAAAGGGTAAAGGGGTGGTATTAAAAGAACCATCTGTTGTAGCCATAAATAAGAATAATAATAAATTGCTGGCTATAGGTGAAGAAGCGAGAAAAATGATAGGAAGAACTCCAGGAAATATAGTTGCAGTACGTCCACTGAGAGACGGAGTTATTTCAGATTATGATATAACACAAAAAATGCTAAAAGAATTCATAAGAAAAGCATGTGGTAAGAGAACTATCAGAGCACCTAAGGTAATTGTTTGTGTACCATCTCAAGCAACAGAAGTTGAGAAAAGAGCTGTAATTGATGCGGCTATGAACTCAGGGGCGAAAACAGTTCATTTAATAGAGGAACCATTAGCAGCAGCTATTGGCGCGGGATTAGATATTACTAAACCAAATGGATGCATGGTAGTAGACATTGGCGGAGGTACATGCGATATAGCTGTAATTTCTTTAGGCGGAGTAGTAGAGAGAGAATCCATAAAAGTGGCTGGAAATAAATTTGATGATGCCATAATAAAATATGTAAGAAGTAATTATAAATTAATGATAGGTGAAAAGACTGCTGAAGAATTGAAAATAAACATAGGATCAGCATTTAAAAATTCTAGAAATCTAACATGTATGATGAAAGGTAGAAATCTTATAACAGGATTGCCAGACGAGGTAGAAATTACGACAGAGGAAATAAGGAATGCTATAAAGGAACCAGTAGAAATGATAGTTGATACTGTAAAAAGAGTATTAGAGAGAACTCCACCTGAATTAGCTTCAGACATAATAGAAAAAGGAATATTAATGACTGGCGGTGGAGCATTAGTACATGGACTAGATAAACTTATTGAATTTAGGACAGGAGTGTCAGCAACTGTTGCTGAGGATTCTGTTGAATGTGTCGTTAAAGGAACTGGTAAGGTGCTTGGTTATATAGATAAGTTAGACAACGAAGTAAATTCACAACAAATAGTTTTAATAGAATAAATACAATAAATAACGGCTGAGAACATTGTTCTGGCCGTTATTTACTTTAAAAATATAAGGAAGTCATATAATAAGATGTATATTTACAATAAAACAAAGAGATATGTTGGTGTAGCGTCAGATTATTAGAAAAATAGATTGATAATATAAAGAGGAAATACAACGAACTTGTTATTACTTTGGAATATATTTTAAATCATAGGAAATTGTCCATGATTTAAATTATAGGCTTCGATAAATATTCTAGATATAATTTTAGCCATATTCATAACAAAAGAAAGTCTTATGCTACGTGAAAAAAAGAGCTCTGCATTATCGCTGGAATCAACAATGCCTATAACAGAAGCAATTCCAACCTCGGGGAGTTCTTTTCCTACACCTTTGCCAGGATGTATTGCATAGTCTCTTATACGAATCTCACCTATATCGCTCTCATCTCCTAAGCAGGCATCAACACCAATTATCGATGCTTTAGGATGCTTGGCGTATATTTCATCTAATCGTTCATCTATATTTAAGGCGTGAATTGGAAAAGATAAAGTCCCGTAAACTGGAAGAGGAAAAAAATTTTCAGTTAATATAGATCCTACTAAAGGTCCTAAACAATCTCCGATACATTTATCAGTACCAATACAAACTATTACAGTGTTTTCGGTAATGTAGTTCTTAATTTCTAAAGTTAGATCGTAATAGAATTTGGATTGTGTATTAGAATTTGGATTAATCAAGGACATATACCCCCTTTATAAAATATATATGAGGAGTAGTTAGAAGATAGTATAAAAAAATATTTTATGGAAATTAATACAAATAGAGGAGGTCGCTATGAAGAAAATTTGTATATATTTATTCTCAATTTTTATAATAGTAATAAACATTTACTTAATATTTTTTTGGCAGCCACAGAGTAAAGTTATAAATAATGATAATACTAGTAAGGAGACGATATCTTACAATCAAACATTGTTTAAAGTGAATAAAGAAAAAGCATTGGAACAACTATCTTCTGAGGATAGGAAAGACTTTGAGAAAATATTAAAAAAGTTATCTACATTCGATATGGGTAAGATAAAAGAGTATTACGAAAATGAGAATGAAGAAGAAGGAATAACAAATGCTTTTAAACTTCTAAAGAGAAGACTTTCAGATGAAGATTATAAAAAAATAGAAAAAATAAGTTCAAGTTTCATAGAATTAGATAAGGTTAATGAGAAAATGAAAAAATAAATAACAATGGTATATTAAATCGAAGTATACTGAAGCAATATGAAGTAATACGGGTTTAGTTTAGGTAGATTAGTGAATATAGGAGTTGAAATAAAAGCTCTTTGCAGATATACTAATCATTGTTGATTAGTTGAAAAGCAACAAGAACATTCAGATAATTTGTTTTGGAGGAATTCCCGAGTGGCCAAAGGGGGCAGACTGTAAATCTGTTACGTTTCGTTTCGATGGTTCGAATCCATCTTCCTCCACCATTTAGATGGGCGCATAGCTCAGCTGGGAGAGCACCTGCCTT
>JAEZKY010000264.1 GCA_023435985.1 Bacillota bacterium
GTACAGGTAAACTTAAGAGAGCTAAAGCTTTTAAGAGCCATATCTTAACAAAGAAGAGTTCAAAAACTAAGAGAAATCTTAGAAAAGCTGGATATGTTTCAGAAACACAAGTAAAAGTAATGAAGAAATTATTACCATACCTATAATATAAAGGTAGTGCAGGAGGTTTAAGTAATGGCAAGAGTAAAGAGAGCGAAGAATTCTCGTAAAAATCATAAAAAAGTTTTAAAACTTGCAAAAGGGTATTATGGCGGAAAAAGCAAGTTATTTAAAACTGCTAATGAATCAGTTATAAGAGCATTAAGAAATTCTTATGTTGGAAGAAAGAATAAAAAGAGAGATTACAGAAGCGTATGGATTGCAAGAATCAACGCTGCTACAAGAATAAATGATTTATCATATTCTAAATTCATGAATGGAATTAAGTTAGCTGGAATTGACATAAACAGAAAAATGTTATCTGAAATAGCTATCAATGATCCTAAAGCATTCGCTGAATTAGTAGAAGTAGCTAAAAAACAATTAAATGCTTAATACATAAAATGCGGCTTAGGTCGCATTTTATTTTTATATACTGGAAAATATTTAAGTATTAAATATAGTAATTATAGATAGGCAAATCATAAAATTGAATTATATGATTAAAGGTTTTGAGGTGTAGTGCATTGATATTTATTGAGAGTAAAGAAAACAATCTATTTAAGAATACAAAAAAACTTAAAGAGAGAAAGAACAGGGTTAAAACTAATAAGTATATAATTGAAGGATTTAGACTAGTTCAAGAAGCATTCAAAGCAAAAGTTGATATAGATCATTTAATTGTAGCTGAAGATGCAGAGGATAAGGTTGGTGAATTTTTAGGCGAATATATAAATGATGAAATGAAAATTTTTAAAATAAGTAATAATTTATTTAAAGAACTTATTTCTACAGAAAATCCTCAAGGAATACTTGCAGTTATAAAAATGAATACAATGGACTTAAAATCGGATGGAGACTTTTATTTACTTTGTGATAAACTACAAGATCCTGGAAACTTGGGGACTATAATAAGGACAGCTCATGCAGCAGGGGTAAATGGAATCATATTAACTAAAGGCACTGTAGATATATATAATGAAAAGACCATAAGATCAACCATGGGTTCTATATTTTACATTCCTATTCAATATGATGATGCGGACTTTTCATTAGTAAAAGAATTAAGAAGTAAAGGCTTTAATTTAGTTGCTACTTCCTTAGATACAGATAAAAACTTTTTTGATATAGATTTAAAAGGTAAAGTGCTTTTAACTGTTGGAAACGAGGGAAATGGAGTGAGTGAGGAAGTATTAAGCATGGCAGACACAAAAGTAAAGATACCAATGCCGGGAAATGCTGAATCCTTAAATGTAGCCATAGCTGCATCTGTTATTATGTACGAAAAAGTGAGACAGGAAAGTAATTAACTAGACTTAAGCGTATATCAATCGAAAAGAGATACATGTTTGCATATACGCCTAAAGCCAAATGAATGTTACATATATTTCAAAGTGTAAATAGGATTATTAAAGAGATCGCTGTAAAGCTAAAGAATATTATTTATGGGATTGTCCACCTATAATATTCAATATCTGAATATTGTGCATCTTATATAGTAATTTTCTCTTAAAATTTAGATGTTAATGTGCCTTGATGAAAAAACATTTTCCATCTTCCATCAAAACATTTCCATATAGAACTCCGAAGTGAATATTTCTTGTTTTCATTTATTTCGCTATTTTTTATTAACTTATATGTTGCCAATATACAATCATCACCTAGTTGATTTATTGCAAAGTCTTTTATTTCCCAGTTTGCTGGTTGTATCTGTCCATCAACCGATTCGCTTTTGTCATAATGCCATACATATCCCGAACTACATTATTCAATAAATCCATCTGATAGCAATTCACTTGTTTTTTCTATTGATCTCCTTATTTCAGGCTTTAATAAATCATTTTCAAGTTGTAGTATATGTACCTCCAATGATTCCATTCTCATCCTTCCTTTCCTAATACGTTAAAACCTACTATTATTCAGCAGATTATAGTTTTGCACAATGCTTATTATAACATAATTTACAAAATACAACATATGGCATACATGCATTAAATCTTTATTTTGTAAATATTTTACTTTGTATGTGCTCTAATTATGCAGGAAATACAAGGAGTTTTTTAGTGGCTTCA
The DNA here is from genome assembly GCA_023435985.1 of Bacillota bacterium. GTDB lineage: Bacteria > Bacillota > Clostridia > Clostridiales > Clostridiaceae > Clostridium. Next base: position 2,211 of record JAEZKY010000264.1, read on the forward strand.
CTATTAATTAACTTCTATGTAAAATGGTTATGTATATTTGTTAAACTTTTGTGTGTTTATCTATACCAGAAATCACATACATATTTGTGGAAGAGGCATTTGAAATTAAGCTGTGATGGTTCTTAAGCAGAGAACCCAAATCTATGATTTGGCGTGAATCGCTTACTCAGTGAACGAACGCGAGTCGAGTTTCCTCTAGAGCGTTCCATTTGCTACTTGTCCTCAACTTGTTTGAGGAGCATATAGAAATGGGCACAACCTTCATCCTAGAACCTTCCAGCGAAAATTTCATAAGTCCGATGAAGCAAATATGTATGTAATTTCGGTAAGTCACCACATAAATTTGAGTTATATACATATGCTTGAATTAATGAAATTTAGTATTGATATTTTTAGAATTTATTTGTATAATAAGTTGTATTAACCATATATATAAAAACTGTGAATGAGAAAGTAGATATTAGAAAAGTTTTAAGGGAGAGAAGGTCATGGACTGTAAGCCTTCTTAAATAATATAATATCGAAGTTCCCTCAGGAGTTCTAGCTGTGAAATTAATAGTAGTAGCTAGCGGCAAAAAAAGTCGTTAATTAAATTGAGTTGGGTATCTTTATTTAAGGTTTCAATTAGGGTGGTAACGCGGATATTTCGTCCCTTTTTATGAGGGGGCGATTTTTTATGCAAAAAATTTATTCAATTATCAAATGTGCCTAGCAGTAAATTGGAAGATGATATGATCTTATATCTATAAGATTTTCTGAGAAATAGCCACTGTTAATTGCAAATTAGAAATTGAATTTTTGGAAGGAGAAAGAACATGAAAGAAAAACTTAAAGAATTACAAGAACTTGCATTAAACAAAATTGAAGCTGTTAAGACTAGCAGTGAATTAGAAGAAATAAGAGTAAAGTTCTTAGGTAAAAAAGGAGAACTTACTACAATACTACGAGGTATGGGAGGATTATCTCCAGAGGAAAGACCAATAGTAGGAAAGTTAGTTAATGAAGCTAAAGCTGCTGTTGAAGAAAAATTAGAAAGTGCTTTGAAAGCTATTAAAGGAAAAGAAAAGGCAGAAAAGCTTGCTGGTGAAACTATAGATATATCACTTCCGGGAAAAAAGAAGGTTATAGGAAAGAGACATCCTTTAGATCTAACTCTTCAAAGTATGGAAGAAATATTTATTTCAATGGGCTTCACAATTGAAGAAGGACCAGAAGTTGAATTAGATCATTATAATTTTGAAGCTTTAAACATTCCTAAAAACCATCCTGCAAGAAGTGAACAAGATACTTTATATATTAATGATAATATAGTTCTTAGAACTCAAACATCACCAGTTCAAGTTAGAACTATGGAAAATCAAAAGCCACCAATAAAAATGATATCACCCGGTAAGGTATATAGATCGGATTCAGTAGATGCTACTCATTCACCTATATTCTATCAAATGGAAGGCTTAGTTATTGATAAAGGAGTTACTTTTGCTGATTTAAAAGGTACTTTAGAATTATTTGCTAAGAAGATGTTTGGAGATAAAGTTCAAACTAAGTTCAGACCACATCACTTCCCATTCACAGAACCATCAGCAGAAATGGATGCAACTTGCTTTGTTTGCGGTGGTGAAGGCTGCAGAGTATGTAAAGGAAGTGGCTGGATAGAACTTTTAGGCTGCGGAATGGTCCATCCAAATGTTCTTAGAAATTGTGGACTTGATCCAGAAGTTTATAGCGGATTTGCTTTCGGATTTGGTGTTGATAGAATGGTAATGTTAAAGTACGGCATCGACGATATAAGATTATTATATGAAAGTGACATGAGATTCTTAAATCAATTCTAGAAACTTAAGAATATAAGAATTTATAGAATTTACGAATATAACCATAAATATTTTTTGGAATATAAAAAGGTACATTTTTA
>JAEZKY010000282.1 GCA_023435985.1 Bacillota bacterium
CTTTTTCATATGAGATACCATGCTTTGAAGATGATACTTGATGGATATTCATTCCTGTATTTTTTTTCGCATATGGATCTAATTGAAAACTACGAAATACGACTTCTACCTCTTCTTTATGTTCAAACTGCTCTAATCCTTTTTCAAAGTTGCGTTTGCCTATATAACAAAACGGGCAAGCAAAATCAGACCAAATTTCTATTTTCATAATTATACACTCCTTCTCTTTTAATCTGTTACAACTCAATATCACTGATCATTTCCGCATTCAATAGTTTGTGTATTAGTAATTTATCCAATTAGGTTTTCCCCCCCTTAAATGCTCTTAAAGATAACTCCTCAAAAGTTTCTAAATCAGGATCACTAGTTCCACAGAAGTGAATACTATCCTCTAATTTCCAACCATATAATTCAAAAATATTAGTAACATACTTAATACCTTCAGTGCCTATTTTATGATCTAGATTACCTTGTGTAAATATCGTTATTACCTTCTTACCTGGATGTCTCGGTGCAAAATTCTCTCCAACCATTGAAAATGTACGATCTAGCCAAACTCTTGATTGACCTGTAATTTCGTAATAATAGATTGGCCAGCCAAATACAATGGCATCCGCTTCCTTAATAGCTTCATCTATGACTATCTTAACTTTATCACATACAAAATATTCATTATTCTGGAACATACCTTAAAATAAAAATATTACGATACATCTATTTGCTTTAATGCCTACTAGTATAAATATAGCTATTTTTCTTTTATGCTTATAACTCTATCTTTATTATAACGGCATGCTTTAACGCATTTACCACACCCAACACATTTATTTATATCTATTGTTGGATAATCTACTTTAAAAATAAATTTTCTATCCTGTGTAATTGCATTAGCAGGGCAGTTTTTTATAGTGCTGCAAACTAAACATTTATGACAACTATTAGTATTTATGAATGCTTTTCTCATTTGTTACCTCCAATCACTTTCTGCATTATAATAAATGTATAGCAATTGTCCAAATCAATTTAGGGGTTTATGAGTTACCTCCTAATTATTATTAAGTTAATACATTTTTTTATTTAACTAAGCAACAATTGTTGCTTAAATAATTTATATTACTTATAATAAAGTAATAACACTATATATTCAACCAACAAAATTTATATAATGTTGTCTATACAACAATTTATGTTTTTTGTATATTACTTAAGGAATAGTGAGGAGATTCTATGAAGACAGAAAATAATTATAATGACCCAAGGTCAAAAAGAACCCGTCAATTTATTATTGACGCTTTCATTTCTTTAATAATCAAAAAAGATTTTGAATCTATTACCATAAAAGATATTACTGAAAAAGCTGCTATAAATAGAGTTACATTTTATGCTCATTTTCAAGATAAATATGCTCTTTTTGATTTTGTAATATCAGATAGATTTAATGAAATATTATCTCAAAATATTAATCTTCAAGCCGAAATTGATGATAAATTTATGAGAAGTTTAATTATCTCAGTTTGTGAATACCATCAAAGTGCTCGCGAAACATGCAAACGTGGTTATATTTCTGTTGCTTCTATAATGAATAAAAAATCTAGAGATGCTCTAGTTGATTTTTTATATAATAAATTTAAGAATTATAAATCTGCAAATTACGATTCTAGAAGAATAAAATTACTCTCTATCATGGTGAGTAACTCAATTTCAAGCTCAGTCTATGAGTGGATCACTAATAATGAAGTAATATCTCCTGAAATCCTTGCTAAAGAAGTTCTTCCATTTATAATGGGGGGAATACATCAGATGCTAGAGACCTAAACTGAAATAATAAATAAAATAAAAAACTGAATTTTAAGCGGTCTATATATTGCCACAAACAATAAAAATAAAGGCTTCTGAGTATTGTTTCCTCCCAACATTATCTGGTAAATCGAACAGCATACTCTGAAAGCCTTATTTTACAAGCTTACAGACCCTATTTACTTTATACACTTTTTATCAATACACACATTCCAAGTGCCTTGAGTATATAAAAAAGATACTGCTTGACCTAGCTGCATTTAATTATTATAGACAATGGGCATTTTTCCGATTAATCGGTTTTGCCTAGTGGCAGCATACATGAATTTGGCCACATTTTCTCTAGAGACGGACATTTTACCTGGCCGCTCCCCGTATGAGTAATCATAGGATTGTCCTTTGAATTTAACATTAGGATTTATAATTCGAACGACTGTCCAATCCAGGTTGGAATGTTTAACAATTCCCTCCAGCTTCTTCATTTCGGCATAACCGTTTGGCAAAAATATCTTGGCCAATATTCCTGGCACTACCGTCGATAAGTTTTTCCTATCGTCTTTAGATTGCACGGCCGGCGTCGCGAGAGTAATCAACCTTTTCTTATTGAACTTCTTCATCGCTTTGACAATCAGATCATGTCCGTTGGCGACCGGCGTGCCTTTAAGCTTTCGTGACATATCAGAGGGAGGGCCTAATGTGCTGATCACGACATCCGCTTCTGAAACTGCCGTTTCAATGGCAGATGCATTTGAGAGTTCCCCTGTTACAAGCTGCAAATTAGAGTGATTTAACATGATTTTTTCGGGCCTTCTAACATATGCTGTAACGAAATCTCCTTTGTCTAATGCTAATCGCATTAGATGTTGACCAATTCCACCGCTTGCTCCAAAAATGGTGATGTTCATAGTCCTCTTCCTCCTTCACGTTTCACTTTTTTAAAAGATTTCTGCCAGTTCAGCAGTTCTGATCAATCCTGATCCGATAATTTCCTCAGCACGGTCTCTGTATTTTGCGTGTCCTTCAATGACTACAATCTCAGGGTTTTTGATACCCAACAATACACCGAATATATTCTTGACGTAATTTAACCCCATCTCCAATGGAGCTGCAAATTCCGATGAAAAGTCTCCGCCACGCGCACAAAGAAGAGCAACTTTTTTGTCGCCAACCAATCCTTCTGGTTGACCTTCTGCCGTGTATCTGAACGTTCTCCCTGATTGCAACAAATAGGAAATATAAGTGATGAGAGGGGCCGGAACCGTTAAGTTCCATAATGGGAATGCTAAAACAACTTTGTCCACGGCCAAAAATTCATTCAAATAGTGGTTCACTATTTCTGCAGCCTGACTTTCTTCCGCAGTGTTTTCTAATCCTTGTGCTGCTTTATAAAGTCCCGAAATAGCTGCATTACCGTAATATGGCAGACCAAGGCTAAAAAGGTCGAGTTCTATTATTTTATCCTGTGGATGAGACTCCTTGTATGTTTTCAAAAAAGTATCGTACATTTTGACACTAACCGCTTGCTCTGTTGGTCTGTCGTTAGATTTGATGAATAATACATTTGCCATAAATATAACCTCCAAAAATTATAATATTTAATAAATTAAGCAAGTTTATTTGTTCGATTCCAAATCAGTTATATTCAACTGGTGGCATCTTACTTTTTTATCGCCCTAATTTATGCAACACATGTTGTATAAATGAATTATACTATATTTCAAAGATTGTTCAACCAACAGTTTTAAATATATGTAGTATACCCAACAAAGTATTAAAAATGTATTGAAACATAAAGGAGCCCATGAGTTAAAAGTAATATAAAAATACTTATATTCGGTTTACCCTTAATTTTATGTTACACGATTACGGGACTGGCTCCACACCTTGTTGGAAAGAACTATATAGCAAAAAAACAACTTAAATGTAAATTGGGGTCTACTACTTGCTTTTCAAACTGGTCTACGATGCGGTGAATTAGCAGCCTTAAAACCAACTGATGTTGTTGGAAAAACTATAAACGTGCAAAGGCAAGAAATTAAGTATAAAGATGCGATTACTCAAAAAACCGTCCCTGAAATCAAGGCGTATCCTAAAACTGACTGTGGTAACAGGTATGTTATAATAACTGGCAGCGCCTTGGAAACGCTCAAAATGATTAATAATCTTAACCCAAATGGTGAATTTTTATTTGAGTTGAAGGGCAGTAGGCTAAAATACTATAATTACAATAATGCTATATCTCATATGTGTAAGGCTCTGAATATGTCTCAAAAGTCTATGCACAAAATAAGAAGGACTTATGGAACAACGCTTATAGACGCAGGAGTAGCTCAGAGTCTTATTGCTAAGCAGATGGGACATAAGGATATATCAACCACAAAAAATTATTATTACTTTTCAAACAAAACTCGAAAAACAAATGAATCTCAAATAGAAAAGGCACTTAGTTACTAAAGGTAATCACCTAAATCAAAATACAAAAAGCTCTTAACCCATTGATTTTACTAGGGCTAAGAGCTGTATAGTTGGCGGAGAGAAGGGGATTTGAACCCCTGATAGAGTTGCCCCTATACACGCTTTCCAGGCGTGCTCCTTCGACCACTCGGACATCTCTCCATAAGTAGAGCACTAAAATCTATGATTTTAAGTGAATCACTTACTCAGCAAACGTATGTGAGTCAAGTTTCCTTTATCAATCATTTTGTGCTTTATTATGATATCATATATATTTTTTTTATTCAACTGAATATTTCTGTAATACAATTTTAGTTATAAATTTCCTTAGGTACTATACATTTTCCTGTTAATTTAGGGGCATTAGGCTATTGAAACAAATTTTTTTTTAATGTAACTTTACTATAAATATCAAAATGAGGCCTCCGCACTAATAATTTTAAAAACCTATAATACAGAAACCTCAAAACAGAATCGTACTTATTTAATATTTTTTACTTACTGCTTAAATATAAATGTTACATGAAAAATTAATAAATGCTTTCACTACCTTTTTCATTAAACACTTCTTTCCATGCTTTTTCAGCTTCAGGTTTAAAATCAGAAGCTAATTTATCCAGCTTACTCATGAATTCAGAATCCTCTACCATTTTTTCAGCACTTGGATCTGTTGCATAAGCTCCAACTTTTTTAACAATGTTTCTTACAACCTTTGGATTGTCAATCATCATGCAAGGCATAAGCATATTTTTGTTATAAGGCTGGCTTTTTCTAAGTGTTTTAAAGAAATCTGTTTTAAAGGCATCCACAAGAGGTTTATTTTTCACATTATAAGTTGAAAAATGAGCAAACACGCAAGGTTCTACTTCTTCTTTAGAGTTTATATGGCAATAATATCTTCCAGCTATACATCCTCCAACATAAGGGGCATCATTAAAGAAATCTGCTGCAAAATATGGCTTTGTAAGCCTTATATTTCTAACCTTCTCACCTAATTCAATTCTTTGCTTAGGTGTAAGCATTAAATCTACATTTGGAGCTTCACCTACAGGCATGTAAATGAAGTACCAGCCAATTTTTGCTCCCTTCCCAACAAGCATGTCTATAAATTCATCTGATGTAACTGTATCTACGTTTGCTCTTGAAGTGGCTGAAGAAACTCCAAACAACATTCCCCTTTCTTTAAATAAATCCATAGCCTTCATTACCCCTTGAAATACACCTTTTCCTCTTCTTGCATCTGTTTCTTTTTCAAAGACTTCTAAAGAAAACATAGGAATGACATTACCTAGTTTTTGTAATCTATCTGCGATTTCTGATGTTATAAGTTGTCCATTTGTAAAAGGAGAAAACATAACATCAGGATACTTTTCATATATATCAAGCATATAATCATTAATGAATGGCTCTCCACCTAGTATGATTATATAATAAACGCCTAAATCTCTGGCTTCTCCTATAATTCTGTCTAGTTCTTCAAATGGAATATCATCTTTCTTACTATATTTTGCAGCATAGCATCCTGAACACTTTAATGTGCATCTCATAGAAGGGCTTATTAAAATTGTAAATGGGGCCATTACATCATCATTCTTTAAATATTCATCTCTCTTTTTACCACCAAACCACACAGCATTGGCAAAAAAATTTATGAAAAATTTATCTAGGCAATTTTTATTTGTCGTAGTTAATATATTCTGAATCAGGTTATGTATAGCCTCGTTATTTTTATACAAGTCATATACAGTATCTACTTGTTCAATTTCAGAAGGATCAGAAATTGTGTGTTTTATAAGTCCAAAAATTTTATCAACATTTTTTTCTGGATCCTTTTCCAATATCTCTACAGTTTTCTTTATAAACACTTCCTTTGAATACTTTTTAATTTTCTCTACTACGTTCATTTTAATTCCTCCTAAATAAAAAAATATATAAATAACAAAGAGGTAAATTATATTAATAAATGTATGTTCATTTTTCATAAAAATTACTTAATATACCTATTATTTTATTTAACACCTATTCTTTTTTAATTCACCTTTTTAGCTATATCTTGTATTTGTTATATCCTCATTTTATATAATTTTGTACTTTTCACATTCCTTAACATTCATAGACTTTCTTTCAAGAGCTATTTATCTTCACTCTTTGGTAAATAACTAATTAACTTATCATAATTTATTTCAGCTAATTGGCCTATGCTTTTTGAATTATTTATTTTATCTCTATGTATCTTAATGTTATTCTTGAAATTCTCCAAAGTTTCAAGAATAGCAGTTTTAAAAATTGGAATAATATCAATAATCCTTTTTATTTCATAAACATATTCATCATCACTAGTGGTAAAACATTTAAATAATCCTGAGGTTAATCTTCCATCAGAAAATATGTACATATATCTATCACTCATTTCATCAAATGGATCAATTTCAATTTTATGTTTATATAATCTAAAAATACTATTATCCCTCTCCACAAATATAGGAAATATACTTGAAAAAAGTTCTCCTATATCGCTTTCTTCATCAACAAAACCCGAAAAATCATGTTCATTAAATTTCTCTACAATTTCATTAGTAAATATGCTTCTTTTTATTTCTTTAGCTAATCTTAATTTTAATTTCTGTTCCTTTTCTTCAATTAATAAATTATCAATAGAGTAAAATAATTTATCAATTGTCACTACACTCTTTTTTAAATTATTTTCATTGTTATTCATTTTCAACACATCTTTCTCCATTAATATTACAATTATTAAATCTACAATTTTTAAAATATCTATTAACATATTCACTTATCTTATGCCGGAAAATATTACTTCTACTCCAAATATAGAAACACTTAAAATTATTTAACTTTCTAAATATACATTAAACCTTGAATTTTAGTATTATTTCATTAAGATTTTCTGTAAGTTCTGCCTGGCCTTTTGCTGTCAAATCTATTTGCTCTATAGCATCAGTAGTTTGTTCTATACTTTCCTTTATTGTTTCCATTCGTTCAATTGATTTTTGATCTATATCTGTCATATTTTGCATAGCTTCGTTTATTTGACTTATTGAGGCAGTTATTTCTTCTGACATAGATGAAATTTCCTCAGACATTTTACTTATAAAGTCAGAATCATCATAATAATTATTTCCTGTTTCTTCATAAGCTTTAAGCTGCACATTTACATCTTTATCTATAAACTCAAGTAAATCTCTGCCATTATCTATGCTGCTTTTAAATGCTTCCTGAACTTTTAAGATAGTCTCTTGAATTGATGTTACTGCCTCTGCTGATTGCTCTGCAAGTTTTCTAACCTCTTCTGCTACAACTGCAAAGCCTTTTCCTTGTTCACCTGCTCTTGCCGCTTCTATTGCTGCATTTAATGCAAGTAAATTTGTATTATCTGCAATATTTGCTATAGTATCTGCCATAATTTTAATATTGCTCACTACATTACCAGCTTCAATAGCTTTTAGCATTTTTTCCTGCTTTTGAATATATAATTCTTTTGTTGCTTTAATAGCCTTTTGACTGCTATCTTTAATTTTTATAGCCTTTTCCTTTAATTCATTTGAATTATTACTTCCTTCAATAGCTTTATTAGAAAGTTTATTAACTCCTGAATCTACCTCTTCAATAGATGAACTTATTTCTTCTGAAGTTGCTCCAACACCTTCCATTTCATCTGTAATATTTCTTATTACCCCGTTTATATCTTCAACTTGTGCTGTTATTTCTTCAACTGCTGCAAACAGCTCCTGACTCGAGGCATTTATATTATGAGAATTATCCATTATTGTTTTGATTAACTGATTTACATTTTCTTGAGCTATATTTAAAGCAGCCGCTACTTGTCCAAATTCATCTCTTCTCGTAAAAGTGATTGAAGACGAAAAATCATAATTAGCTAACTTTTCAGCAAAAACTTTTATTTTGCTTAACGGCTTTGCTATATCTCTTGAAATTAATATTCCAAGTATAATAGCTAATGCTATACCTGCAATATTTAATATAATCATAATCATATTTGATTTTGCGTAGGTCAATCTATTTGAATCATCTGCTAGTTTTGCCTCATTTGAATTTGTTTTTACTACTTTATCAAGACTATCAAACATCTTTTCTGTTACTGATTCTATTGCCAAATATTGTTTTTTAGCCTCATTTAAATCATTAGAATTAACTGCATCAACTATACCTTTTCTAGCACTTCTATATGAAGCTAAATCAGCTTTAAAATCTTCCCATCCATCTTCCTCTGAGTTTTTAAATAATTTATCAAAATCCGCTATATATGCATCATCTTCATCCACAGCACTATTAATATTTTTTTCTACTGTTTCTATTTCTGCTTTATTATCCGAATTAATAATAGTTAAAAGGTCTCCTTTTATTTCTTTAAGATTTCCTTTTAATGATAAAATCAACTTAACGCTATTAAGATTTGATGAATACATTTCTTCTGCGTTTTTTTCTATTTTTTTTGATGACATTGTCCCGACTCCACCTACCAAGGCAATTAATATGACTACAATTAAAAATGATAAAATTAATTTGGATCTTACTTGCATATTTCTTAGTAACTTCATTTTTATTCCTCCACAACTATTGAACATCTGTTTATCACTGAGTTATTTAAACTTTTTTAGCTTTTTCTTTCTCAAAAAGAATCACGTCTGGTATAGGTAAATTGAAAAATACTTGAAAACTCTTTACTAAAAAATATTCTATTAGAATAATCATTAATTACTTTAAATATTTTAAAGAATCACCTTCTTTCAAAATAATTATTGGTATGTTGGTCTACTGGTCTGACCAGTTATTGATAATATAGCACACATTTTTTAATAATTCAACTAGTTTTGTTCCAATAATATGACCATTTTGACTATAATTCCATAATAACCTCTTATTTCCTGTAATTTTCCCATTTATATTAGTTCCTTATTTTATCTGCAGCAACTAGTAAAATAAATATTTAAATATCAAAAGTGCCTTAAGCCCTTTAACCCTGGACTTAAGACACTTAACTTATATATAAATATTTGCAAAGAATAGAAATTTGCATTTTAATTTTTTATATTTTATCTAATCCTAACTTATATACTCTTACAGCTCCACTTAAATGCCTCTAATAAATGTCCCCTTTGAGTAAATAAAAGATATACAAATTGAAAATAAAATGCAAGTTATAAAATAGAGTCTTTTATTTTAACATTACTTATTTTATTTAGCAGCTGCTTTCAATAAGTGTTGTTATAGTTGTATCTGGATAATCTACCTTCTTTAATCTTACTATAAATCCTGATTGGTTTTCTTCAACTTCAACAAAGGTCATTATTTTCCCATTACCCATGTCAGGAATTGAAGGACATAAGAAACCTGAATTCACATAAATTGCCTTATCAAAACCTAAGAAGCTGTGTTCTTTTAATACAGGCGAATGAGTATGCCCCATTACCACAACTTTATTTTTAATTTTATTATAGCTCTCATTACATAAAGCTTTTCCGTAATCATCTAAAGAATTGTTTATATTAACCAGCAAAAGTTCAACAACATCATCTATACTTTTTATAACGCTTGGAAACAAATTTTCAATTTCAGCTGCACTTATTGATGTGCCATCTGGCATAGTGAAAATCAAATCTTTTGGATTATTATAGCCAACTAAATTTGCAAGATTTATCATTAAAATATGGGCAAAGCTCCCATAATCATCTTTAATAGTTGAAATAATTGTTTTTATGATACTTTCTTTATCTGGATAACCTTGATTTAACAGCTCAGCTGAATTCTGTTTATTATCTTTTTGAAGTTTCTGTTCACACCAAAGTGCTGCAACTCTTGAAATAAAATAGCCTATAGGTAATGGTTTATATATATTGCTGTCATTATTATCAGGTTGACAAAGTAAATCATAATAATGGCCATGTTCAGCATAAATGCCATTATTTCCATAGATCCTATCTAAACATACTATCTGCTTATTTGTATCACTTTGAAGTTTTATATAATTGTTTAATCCATCAAAATCTATAGTCATATCATGATTTCCACGAACATAACATAGATTTCCTTGTATACTGTCCATGCAGGTTATGAAATCCCCATCAGCTTGTTTAGTAAATATCCCAGGATTACTATTTATAATTTCATTTAGTGAAGCTGAAATTTGTGGCTCAGGTGTATACATCCATAATTCCAGCCAATCCCCAAGAATTACGACGTCCTGTATTTCATTAGAATTTGTTTGTATATATTGCAGAATTGCCTTAAGATAGCTCTCATGAGCAGAACTTTGATACCAATTTTCTGGTGTGTTTGTCCCAATATGAACATCACTAATAAAAATATATCTCATTTTTCTCCCCCCGTAATTAAGATAAGATTATAAATTAAATACCTTCATCCTCTAATGTATATACGTTGCGTCAAAGAGGTTCACATTAAATGTTTTGTACTCATATTCATGTAAATACTCGTGATGTAATTTCATTATCAAAGCTTATATAGATCAAATTCCATTTCTCCCATTTCCAACAATTAACAAAACCTTACTATAGATATTATCAAAGCATCGCAATAGATAAAAGTTTTAATCTGTTAAAGTAAATTCCTTAATATAAAAAATACGTTAAAAATAAGTTAATTGGAATCTTAATATACTTAAACCATTTATAAGAGGGGCTTGTATAAACATTCCTAGAGGCATCACTTTATTTCTTAATGTAATAATATTTAATAGAACTAAATTCACTCTATATATTAATTCAGATATATACAAAAATATAATTCGCATAACTATTTTTATTCATATAATAGCATTGAGGTGAATTAAAATGACAAATAATTTCAAAATATATAATAAATTTTGTCATGCTTTAGACTTAAACTTCTCTCAGCAGATCATGGAGAGACTAGGGCAATTTGGAGATGATGCAGCTACTGGAAATAGAGCAGCAGGATCAAAAGCCTGCTATGATGCTGCAAATTACTTATATGATAAATTTAAGGAAGCAGGTCTTACAAACGTATCATTGGACAAATTCCAGGTTAATGGATGGACCTATAAAGGTGCAAATCTAGTATATAAAGATACTGACGGATTACTCCAAAAGATTGTTTTAGGTGGATATGCTTCGAATATTCAAGCTGTAGATGAAGAAGTTACTATAGTTGATGGTGGAAAAGGTACTGTCAGTGAATTAAAGGCTTTAGGAGATATAAGAAATAAACTGGTTTTGGTGTCGGTAATTAATCCTCTTGAGGAGTACTGGATCAATCTTCCTTCCTATGAGGCTCATCTTAAGGGGGCAAAGGGTGTATTAATCGCTTTAACCTGTGGAGTAGATCATGATAATATCTTATTTTCCTGGGATCTTCAAGCTCCCGCCTACTGCTCTACTTTATCTATAAGTATTAAGGATGTAAAAACATTAAAAGCCTTAATTAATTCAAACCCTGCTAAAGAAATTAAAGCTATCTTTAATGCAGATTCTGTAGTTGTACCGCATGCAGATTCTTATAATGTTGTTGGTGAAATTAAAGGAAAAACTTCAGAGGTAATCTATTTAACCTCTCATTACGATGGTTATTATCATTCCTTTTTTGATGATGCAAATGGAGTTTCATCAATGCTTGGCATAAGCAAAGCTATAATAGACAGCGGATATACTCCTATGAAAACCATAAGAGTAATAGCTCATGGAGCTGAAGAATGGGGACAGGGCTCTAAAGATTATGACTGGTTATGCGGCTCTTATTATGAAATAGAAAAAATTCATCCTGAATGGAAGGAAAAAGCTTTTGCTTTAATTAATTTAGACGGAAATTTTCCAATAGCTAAAGAGAGAAACTTCAGAATTTATAGCTGTTATGAATTATATGATTATACTAAAAAGTTTATAAAATCTTCTATTATTAGAGACTTCTATAATTACGAAGTTGTTTGCCCTGGTCTTATTCTTGCAGATGATTTTTCTTATTACAAGAATGGAGTTCCAACTCTTATGCCAGGAGAAAATTGGGACAACTCTATATACTTCAAAAATTATTATCATAGCACCATGGATAGTAAAAAAGCCGGTTTTGATATAGGAACCTATGAATTAATCCATAAGCTATATGGTAAAATCCTTTTGGATTTTGATTCTCTGCCAATAAGGCCTTTAGATTTTAGCACACGCTTTAAGATCATGAAAAAGGAACTTATACCTGGTATCATCCGCAGTGATTTAGAAGATGCTATCGAGGAGGCGTGTAATACTTCACAAGAATTATCTCTAGCTATTCAAAGCATAAATTCCTCTTACGCTGATCTGTTCAAAAATAATGACTATATATCCTGTAAGTCCATAAGTAAAGAATCTATTCATATTAATTTTATGCTATTTATATTATTGAAAAAGATCCAAAACACTCTTTTAGCTTTTACATGGCAGCAGGATATTCATTCAATGACCTTCCCTCACTCTGTTGCTATGCGGAATATATCCTTACTAAATAATGCTATATCAAGCTTAATAAAACGAAATCTGCCTTTAATCGAGGTTGTTGAAAAATATATTAAACCTATTGATAACAATAGATATATCTTTGAATTCAGCAAAGAAAACTATGATTTCTTTTCATATAGAATACCTTTTGGTAACGACAATACCTTTGCAAGCAACATGATTAAAAAGCCTAATGAAGATTTATATTACCTAGCCCATGCCCTTAGGACAAAGTCAAACGAACCGCATCCAGATTTGAGTGCTGAAATTAATATTCTAAAAAATTCTTTAAAAAGACAATACAAATATCTAAATGAGATTTCTGCTAAAGAAATTGAAGATATTAAAGTTATAGTAAAATTAATGAATAAGATTATAAATGCAATAACTTAAAAATACAGACATTTAAATAAGTTATGCTTAGAAGATTTATTTCTCTTAAGCATAACTTATTTTAAAGTTTCATCATTAAAGAATAATATATATTTATCAATAAAATTTATGATACAATCTATTTAATAATTAGCACTAAATATACAGCTATATTAAATTTGAGCTGACACTTTGGCTTTAAATGAGGAGATTTAAAATGTTTAAAAAAATATTAGTCAATGCCATAACCTTAATCCGAATACCACTGACTATATTGTTTATAATACTTTTTGTTAATAATAATATAACTTTAGAATTGCTAGTCTTATTTCTTATTTTATTAACTGACTTTATTGATGGGAAACTTTCTAGGAAACTTAATGCTACCTCTAAGTTCGGAGGTATTTTAGATGTCTATTGTGACTTGTTTTTTGTATTGTGTACAAGCATATTGTTTAATATTTATAATCTTGTAAACATCGCATATACCATTATATTAGTTTCTAAATTCATCGAATTTAATATAACTTCCTATTATGCCGGTGCTTCCAAAAATAATATCCCATTTGTATTTGATAAGATAGGAAAAACTGTAACAACCCTTTATCAGACTGTTCCATTTGTTGTTATTCTTCCTGTTATGTCAAAGTACTCCTGCTTATATATTGCCTGCTTAATGACCGGTACAATAATATCAAGCATATTAAGAATTTCTAGTTTAGTCACATTAAAAAAAGTACTAGACTAAAGAGGTTTATCTATAATTACCTGTACAACAAACGGAGGGCTGAAGCTTTGAGGGAGAGATACCCCTCAAATTTTCAGCTCTCCTGCCTTAATGGTTTTAAGGTTTTTCTAACCAAAACATCCTTTTATAGCTTACCCTGCAAACTAGACTTATAAGTTAGAACATAAACAAAAGTAGTTTTATTTATACATATAATCTCTAGTCCATTGTAAATCATTATTTACGCCTTTACTAAATAAGAATTGATGAATATTTATATTTCCAGTATGGAATGATGCTGCACAAGCATTTAAATATAATCTCCACATTCTTATAAAGGTTTCATCCTTAGTTTTTCTTACTTCTTGTAATGCATTTTCAAAATTTGCTGACCAGTGATCTAAAGTTTTTTCATAATGAAGTCTTAAATTTTCCACATCAATTACATTAAACTTTTTATCAGACATACAGTTAATCAATTCAGAAACTGCTGGAACATATCCTCCTGGGAAAATGTATTTATCTATCCAAGTGTTGTTTCCACCAGCCTCTATAGCTGTTATGCAGTGAAGTAATGATAAGCCTTTATCCTTTAATAGTTTATCTATAGCTTCAAAATACTCATTAAGATGATCCTGCCCTACATGCTCAAGCATACCAACGCTGACTATTTTATCAAACTCTCTATTTTTTATTTCTCTATAGTCCACAAGTTGAACTTCAACTAAATCCTCTAAGCCCTCATTCTTTATTCTTTCGTTAACCTTAGCTAACTGCTCTGAACTTAGGGTTATTCCCATAGCCTTTACCTTATATGTCTTTGCTGCTGTAATAATAAGCTCACCCCATCCACAGCCTATATCAAGTAAAGTCTCTCCCTCTTTTAAATCCAGCTTCTTAAGAATGTGCTCAACTTTATTCTTTTGAGCTTGATTTAAAGAATCCTCTTTAGACTTAAAGTATCCACACGAATATGTCATAGTGTCATCCAGCCACAACTTATAAAAATCATTTCCTATATCATAATGGAACTCAATATTTTTCTTACTGTTCTTAATATTATTTGTAGCCATTTTAAGCAGTTCTCCATATTTACTGCTGCTGCTTAAAAAGCTCTCTTTATTATTATATAAAGACTCTATAACCTTTTTTACGCTTCCTTCGATCTCTATCTTATTAGTCATATAAGCTTCTCCAAAAGTTATTGAAGGGTCCTTAATAATATCCGCTTTAGGAATAGGTTCATTAAAAATTAGCTTAAACTGAGGTTCCCCTTCCCCATAGACTTCTGAGCTTCCATCCCAAAGCTTTAACTCAAAAGTATCTGCGAATAAATTTTTGAACAATGTTTTATAAAATATTTTATCAATAATCATTACGGTCATCTCCCTATTTAAATTTAATTTATCAAATATAAAAATCAGATAAAAAATGTATAAACAAGGCACATGCAAGAAAATAATAAATCAAGGACAAGACATATATTGAGGGTCAAACAAGAGCAAAATCCTGCTCTTTGCTTAATTAGAATTTGGCGACTCAGTATAATGTAAATTAAACAAACATACTGATCTATTATTTTTTGATTGTGTCTAAATTTGAACTAATACTTAAAATAACTCTTTCTACTTTTAAATCTGCATCCATAAGTTTTGACTAATTCTTTATTTCTTAAACAACATCATTTAATTCTAAATGTTTCCTTATAGCAGCGGCTGCTGCATCAGCATCATGAGCCTTTAAAGCTCTCCATATTTCTTCATGGTTAGTTTTAACCATTTCTTTATTAGAGCTATGAACATTTGAGTTTTCAATATACTTTTCAATTAAAGAAGACATAGAAAACATAACTGTTGAAATCAAATGATTCCCAGAAGCCTGTGCTATTTTATAGTGAAATCTTTTATCTAGTGAGGCAGAAGCTTCTCCATCTGAAGCATTATTCAATTCCTCCATTATGTCCTTTAATTCCATAAGCTGCTCATCAGTTATGTTTTTTGCTGCAAGAGCTGCTGTTTCTGGCTCAATTATCTTTCTAAGCTGGAGGACATCATCGCCCTTACTTCCAAGTAGTAAAAAAACAATGGACAAAGGTTCAAGTAAACTATTTTCAAAATTCTCATTAATAAAATTTCCTTCTCCATGCTTAGATTCAATAAGTCCAAGCATTTGCAGAGATTTTAAGGCTTCCCTGATAGATGCTCTACTGACTTCGAGCTTATCACATAATTCTCTTTCTGAAGGCAATTTATCTCCACTTCTTAATTCACCTTTTTTAACAATATCTTTTATTTGTTCAATTACCATTTCATATATTTTTGTGCTTTTTACAGGACTTAACATCTGTACCTTCCTCTCAAAAATTGATCTATTGTATTTTTAATAAATATCCAAGCAGTTTATTGTAATTTTTTTCTGCTAATAGTTCTCTATTTTTAGAATTCTCTATTTTGTCATTAAGTACATTGATGTTTTTTCTAAAATTATCTAAAGTATTTATTATAGCGGTTTTAAAAAGTGGAACAGCATCAATTATTCTTTTTAAGCCATATACATATTCATCATCGCTAAGCTTAAAGCATTGAAATAATCCAGAAGTAAGCCTTCCATCTGAAAATATGTAAATGTATCTATCACTCATTTCATCAGATAAGTCAACTTCTATTTTATGCTTATATAATCTAAAGATGACATCTCCCTGCTTTACAAATATGGGAAATATGCTGGCGAAAAGTCTTGTTATATCATTATCATCCTCATCAATTAAACCAGAGAAGTCATTTTCATTAAGTTTCGTGACAATTTCATCAGTAAAGATGATGTTTTTTATTTCTTTAGCCAGCTTTAACTTTAGCTTTTGTTCTCTTTCTTCATTTAATAAATTATCAATAGAGCTAAATAACTTATTAAGTGGATTCATACCCCTTTGGGAATTGTTTTTGTCCTCATTCACAATACCACCTCCATAAATATTTTAACACACAAAAGAAAATAATAATTCCAAAGATGCCTTAATTAAAAAATGTTGAGAATAAATTCCATAAAATAGGTGCTATTAATACTGTTACAATTCCTGAAATTGCAATAGTTAAACTGCTCATAGCCCCTTCAGTTTCACCTATTTCCATAGCTTTAGCTGTTCCCACAGCATGAGACGCGCTTCCCATAGCAATTCCTAGTGCCACTTTATCATTTATCTTTAATATTTTATACAGGAATGGTCCAATAATAGAACCTAATATTCCAGTAATTATAATAGCAACTACAGTTATGGCTGGAAGCCCTCCCAATTGATTAGATAATGCCATTCCTATAGGTGTTGTTATAGATTTAGGTATTAATGATTTTGCAAGCTGACCTGAAAGGTTAAATAGCTTAGAAAATGCAATTACAGATAATATTCCAGCTGTTGACCCGCATAAGATGCCTGCTAAAATAGGCAGAGCATTTGCCTTAAACAAAGAGAATTTCTTGTATAAAGGCAGTGCTAATGCAACAGTTGCTGGTGCTAAAAAGAAGGAAATTACCTGTCCCCCGTTATTATAATCATCATACTTAATATTGAATTTCATTAAAAATATGATTAAAATTATTATTGCAATGAGTAACGGGTTAAAAATTGAAAGTTTAAGTTTCTGCTTAATCAAAGTTCCTATTTCATAAGCGATTAAAGATATTAATACACCAAAAACAGGAGAGCTTATTATATCCTTCATCTTGTGCACACCTTCCTTAAAAATTTAACAACATAAGCAGTTACAATCCACACAATTAAAGTAGTGATAATAACTATAAAGGTAAATGGCATGACTTTTCCTTTTAACATATCAAATGATGTCATAAGCCCAACTCCTGCAGGAATGAATAAAAATGACATATGAGATATTAATACATCACATATATCCTCGATCATTTCGACCTTGACTATACCAACGGATAAGCCTAAGAAAAGTAGAATTAATCCGATAACTGTGCCTGGTATAGGTAGTTTAAATACTAGTTGAATTATTGTTCCTAAAAAATATGCTACTAAAATAATCATTAATTGCTTCAAATATTTCAAAAAATCACCTCTTTGGTAAAAAATCATTGGTATAGTGGTCAGACCAGTTGATGTTAATATATCACATCTTGTTTAATATTTCAATCATTATTATTCCAAAAATATGTCTCTTTTCACTATATTACTAGTATTCTTTTTATTTTCTCCACTTTATCTCTATTTATGTCTAATTTCTACTCATTCTGATTAACAATGCAAATTTATAGATAAACAACTGTAAGCTTACCTCATATCTTAGCAGTAATAATTTTTATTATAAAAAAAGTGTCATAGCTCCCAGATAAATCTAGGTTCTAAGACACTTAACTTATATATAAAATTATTGGAGGATACAAAACTTTACGAGTTATAGTTTATTTTTAGGCCATGGATCTTACAGTATATCCAGCCTTTCTCACAGCATTTTCAAGAACTTTTTCATTTATATCTGACTGCATTTTAACCTTTGCCAAATTCTTTTTTAAATCCACCTCAGCATATACATTATCTAAACTATTAAGTTCATTCTCAACATGCGCAGTACAATTTTTGCAGGTCATACCTTCAATATATATAGTTTTAGAGAATTTATATTGTTCTAAGTCAATTTTATTTAACTTTTCCTTTTTGGTACTTTTCTCTACCGTTCCACCGCAGCATCCATATCTGACCTTTTGGATAAGGCTCATAAATGAATAGGCTACAATTACAATAATTATTGCACTTATTATGTATGTTGCCATAAAAAACACCTTCTTAATATAATTTAAATTTATTTTTATTTAAGTATACTATATAAGAAGTCATTTGACAATGATTATCATTTTCCATGCTTTAAATTATTTTATCTGCTAATTATATCTATTAAAATAAGATACGAATTTATTGCTTAGAAAGAAAATATGATATATCTCAAAGCCTCTATGATAAATAAAATCCCCCTTGAACGTCGTTTACAAAATATTTCATAAGTGCTACCATATTTATATTAAACGTGTAGTAAGCTTTTGGGTGCAGCAGTACTAGACACCGCATAATTCCAATCTAAATTTGGATATCTATGCATTTAAACTTTAGTGAGGTGCTGCCATCTCCTTTATATACGAATATAGAACAAAATCGTAGGCAACTGTGGAGCTGGAGACTGTTTATGCATCTGCCTCTTCAAGCGGATGCATAAAAAATCTGGCAGGCGAATAAGAAAAATTTATACAAAAGGTGTGAACATTAATATGTTTTTAAAAGACTTTAAAGCTACGTTAGCTACAGACAACTTTATCAAATTATCAATATTATTATTTATCTGCTCATCGGCTTCAGCACTAGTAAATCCTTTTCTTTCTATATTTTTATCTCAAAACTTAAATGCCAGTGCATCACAAATCGGCCTATTTGTTTCTCTTAATTCTATATCTGGAATTATCATTAGTACCATCTTAGGACGTATATCAGATAAAGCTTCAGATGGTAGAATAATACTAGCAATAGCAATTTTAGCAGGTCTTATAGGGTACATCCTTTATGCATTAATTACTCAGTTTTATCTGCTTCTAATTGTATCAATAATATTTATCGGCTTGTCCTCTGTTATAAATTCTCAAATTTTTGTATATGCTAAGCAAAATTTCGATGGAGATGAGAAATCACAATCAAAAATTACATTTCTAAGAACTTTTGTATCAATAGCATGGGTAAGCAGTCCGTTATTAGGGGCATTATTGGATGACAAATTAGGCTTTAACGGTCTTTTTTTAGGAACATCTATAAGCTACCTATTTAGTTTCATAATTTTAATTATATTTTTTAAACCAAAGCCTAAAGAACATATTGAACCTAAGAAAAATGATGTAAAAAAAGATAAGGTCTATAGCAATAAATATATTATAGAATGCTTTATCGTTTTTACTTTGCTTCAGGTAATTAATACTGTGCTTAATACCAGTGTGCCTTTATATGTCACAGAAAACTTACATTATGGAAATGCTTATATTGGTATTATTTCAAGTTTTGCAGCATTTGCAGAAATTCCATTTATGATTATATTGGCTAGTTTATCTATAAAATTTCCTATAAAACATTTAATAAACGCTGGTATCATTACCTGCCTGTGCTTTTTAATATTGCTATTATATGTAAATAACATTTATTTAATTATCTTCATACATATTTTAAAAGCTGTATTTGTTTCTGCTTATATGGGAATTGGAATTGCATTTTTTCAAGATATGATGCCAAATAGGTATGGTACTTCAACAACTTTATATACAAATACCACTCGCTTAGGAACTATATTAGGCGGCATGGTAATAAGTATGTTTAGTGTATCTTATCCGCAAATCTTCATTATATTGATCATAATATGTGTTCTAAGTTTAATAGTTTTTAATTTTGCAGATGAGGGTTATAAAGAATTCGATACTAAAATCGCAAAATAGACCTTATTTCTTACTATTCAATTGTATATTGTAATGATTGAAAATTTACATTATCATAGAATATAGTGGTTAAATAAAATGCACAATAGAATTTTGTTCTGCATAAAACAAGGGGTAGATTATTTTGAATATTAAAACGAAAATTTTTACATTTACTTTTGTCGCTGCTTTAACTTTGCTTCCAGCAGCTTGTGTACAAGCTGAGGATAAACCAGCTACACTTAATGTATCAAAGATTATTCCAATAACTAATTCTCAAAGTATAACAAAAACTGAAGATAGTAATCCTAACATAACTTCAACTATTGGATGGAAAAATGAGAACGGAGCCTGGTACTATTATAAATCTGACAATACCAAGGCAATTGGGTGGATTAAACCTGATAATAATTGGTATTACTTAAAAGAAGATGATGGGACAATGGCGACGGGCTGGTTATTCTACGGAAATAACTGGTATTACATAGATAATTCAGGGACTATGACCACAGGATGGAAACTTATAAGTAATAAGTGGTACTTCTTTAACAGCTCTGGAATCATGGCAACCGGCATTCAGTCTGACGGTTCTGACTTATATTATTTTACTGACTCCGGAATTTTATCTACTGCTAGTGGATGGACAAAAATAAATAATAAGATGTATTATGCTGATAATGATGGTAAAATAAAAACTGGTTGGCTTAAAGATAAAGATAATGGAAACTGGTATTTCCTTCAAGGTGATGGAAGTATGATAACAGGTCTTTATAATATAGATAATAAGACCTATATGTTCAATGATAATGGTTCCATGGCAACTGGCTGGATTAACATAAATAACTATTGGTATTATTTCAATGCTGGTGGAGATATGGCAACAGGGTGGGTAAGCCTTGGAAGTCAAAAATATTATTTATATGATACTGGAGCTATGGCTACAGGATGGATAAGCCTTGGCAATCAAAAGTACTATTTATATGATACTGGAATTATGGCTACAGGATGGATAAGCCTTGATGGAACATGGTATTACCTAAATAATGATGGTTCCATGGCAACTGGTTGGTTTTCATCTGATGGAAGTGATTATTATTATTTAGATCCAGCTACAGGTAAAATGCTCACTAATACTACCATAGATGGCTATACGCTTGGAGCTGATGGAAAAAGACATAAAGCTACCGTTACTTCGATTCCTTTAAGTACCAGCTCGCAAAGTTCAGATACCAATATGAAAAAAATATATGCTTCAGTAAATAGTGCTGCCAAAAAATATGGCTTGGATTCAAAATTAATACTGGCTATAATTAAAGCAGAGTCTAATTTCGATCCAAATGCAACTTCTAGCTCAGGAGCTGCTGGATTAATGCAGATTATACCTTCGAACTTTACATATGTTGGAATAACAAACGGATATGACATAGACCAAAATATCAATGGAGGGTCGAAATTATTAAAAGACTACTTAAACGAATTTAATGGAGATGTTCAAATGGCAGTGGCAGCTTATAACGCAGGACCAGAAAGCGTAAAAAATGATGGAGTTTCATCTGACGCTGATTTATATAAAATGTCACAAGGTGTTCAGGATTATGTTAAAACTGTAATGAACTATTACAAAAATTCAGATATCGCTACAAGCGGAGGAAATCTTATAGAAACTTAAAATAAATTTCATATATAATTTTACAGCTTTTTTACTAAAGCTTAAGCAAAAGGAGTGACAAACTGTTTTGAATATTAAAAAGAAAATTGCTGTTTTATCAGTATTAACTATGTTCAACTTGGTTCCAGCACTAGGTGTACAAGCTGCAACTACTGATGTTAACATAACATCAACTATTGGCTGGAAAAGCGAAAACGGGGCTTGGTACTATTACAAGCCTGATAACACTAAGGCAGTTGGATGGATTAAACCTGATAATAACTGGTATTACTTAAAAGAAGACGATGGCAAAATGGCAACTGGATGGATTAAGGATAATGGAATCTGGTATTACCTAGATACAAGTGGTGCTATGGTAACAGGCTGGAAGCTGCTAAATAGTGACTGGTATTTCCTAACTGGTTCAGGAGCTATGGCAACTGGAATTCAAAGCGATGGTTCAAGCCTATACTATCTTAAAGATTCAGGCGCTCTAGCAAATACTACTGGATGGATTAAGCTAAATAATAAATGGTATTATGTTAATAATGGTGGAAAGGTAGCTACTGGCTGGCTTACTGACAATAATAAAAAATACTACCTACAGACAGATGGAAGTATGGTAACTGGCACTACTAAAATAGATGGCAAAGCATACACATTTAATGACAGCGGTGATTTAAAAACTGGATGGATACAGTCAAACAATAACTGGTACTATTTTGATGGTGATGGAAACAAGGTTACAGGCTGGGTAACTCTTAGCGGAGTCAAGTATTATCTAAAGGATGATGGTACTATGGCAACTGGCTGGCTAAGCCTTAATGGAAGCAAATATTATCTACACACTGACGGCTCTATGGCTGTAGGATGGGTCACAGTTGATGGAAGTGATTATTACTTAGATACAACTACAGGAAAAATGCTTACTAATACTACAAAAGATGGCTATAAGATTGGTGCTGATGGAAAGAGAACTGGAACTTCAAGTCAAAATACTGCGCCACCTTCATCTACTAACAATAACGGTGGAAATACTTCCTCTGGTAGTACAAGTAATTCTTCTGGACAGTATTACGGTATAGATATTAGTAATTATGATGGCACTATAGACTTTAATGCAGTAAAATCAAGCGGCGTTCAGCTAGTATATATAAAAGCAACTGAAGGGACAACCTTTATAGATCCATATTTACAGGTTAATTATAGTGGTGCTTCGGCTGCTGGATTAAAAACTGGTTTCTACCACTTCTTAGTTGGTACAAGCGCTCCAGAAACTCAGGCTGATAACTTCTATAATAACATAAAAGATAAGAAAAATGATTTAAAACCAATGTTAGACATAGAAACATCAGACTTTGATGTTATGGATTATGCTTTAAGATTTATAGCTGAATTTAAAAAAGTAAGTAATATGAATATAGGGATATATACATATAGTAATTTCATAGGTAATTTAGATGGAAGATTGTCTAGCTATCCTTTATGGGAAGCAAATTATAATAATACTCCACTTAAAAACTTACCAACAAATAGCGTATGGTTTTCAAGAGTTGGACATCAATACAGCGATACGGGATATGTTAATGGAATAAGTACTGATGTAGATTTAGATGAGTTTACAGGAGGCATTTTCTCATAACAGCTTTAAACTTAGGAGTAACTTTGCAAAAAATCATTTTGACATAAGAGGTATAAACTATGAAGTATGGACACAAGCATAATCTAAACAAAAATAAAAACAATAAAAAAGCTAAAATTACTATTTTATTTATTATTATTTCTATATTAGCTGTAATAACTGGCAGTATAATAACGCAAAGATTTTCAGCAAATACAAAAGCTGCCCAAGCAGTTACTGCGTCTGGATCAGATAGCAATCAAAGTAAAAATGGAACAGATAGTAATTCACTTACAACTGAAAGTAATTCTGAAGTAGAAGATGCTGCCTTTGTAGAAAAATACTTAAATCAACAAATGAAGGGTCAAATGCCTGATGGAGCCGATGGTAAAAAAGTTGTTTATTTAACCTTTGATGACGGCCCATCAGAAACAGTTACTCCTCAAATATTAGATGTTCTTAAAGCAGAAAATGTACATGCAACCTTCTTTCTTATAGGAAAATATATAGATAAAGATCAAGCGAGCAAAGATCTAGTAAAAAGAGAATTTGATGAAGGTAATGCAATAGGTAATCACACTTATTCACATGATTATAACTATTTATATCCAGGTGGGAAAATAAATTTAGATCATACTATGTCTGACTTTGAGAAGACAAATCAATCTCTAAAAAATATTTTAGGACAGGATTTTTCAACAAGAGCTGTTAGATTCCCAGGTGGACAAATGTCATGGGATAAGCAAGATCCTTCAGGAGCAAAAGCTATGGATGATGCATTACATGACAAAGATATGCATCAAATTGATTGGAACGCATTATCTGGAGATGCAGAAGGTGCACCTAAAAATGCCGAACAATTGAAACAAGAGCTCATAAAAACTGTGGCAGGCAGACAAAAAGCAATAATCTTAATGCATGACACTTATGGAAAAGAACAAACAGCAAAAGCCTTGCCTGGAATAATAGACTATTTAAAAGAACAAGGATATGAGTTTAAGGTTATAAAGTAATCTTAAGCATCTGAAATAAAATAACAAGTCCAAAGCTAGCATAAGTATTTTCATCTTACAAGAAAGAGGTTTCATCCTAACGTACTTATTTTAATGAAACCTTTTATAAGCACCGTATGATGTAAAATATTCTGGCAGATGGACTTGTTATTTTTTTATTCTTAAAATGGATATACGTAGGCAGCATCAGGATTTGGATCTTTTTCTATTTGCTCAGCAACTATAATTGGATCTACTTCAGCTCCAGAAGTTTCTGTTTTAATTTTTCCCTTTACTTTTACCCAGGTACCATTATCATATGCTCCCAGCTTATTACTATCACATTCAATTCCTGCAACTTGCAGGTCTGCTGCACAACATACCATCATAAATCTACCTAGTATAAAGTTGTTTTCTTTTAAATCTAAATCTTTACCTTTATATACGAAACCTGACATTTCTATTTCTTTGTCTTTATATTTATCAGGATTTCCTAGAATTTCATCAAGGGAAGTCACAAAATTTTTTATATTTATTTGTATAACATTATCTTTAATATCCAGCTTATTTTTATCAACTTTTCCTTCTCCATCACTTTCGACTTTTCCACTATATAATTCATAGTCTGAGTTATCAGAAATTAAGTTACTCTTAAAATCAGTATTTTGACTTGAAGAGTTGTTTGAACTTGCAGCAGAATTAGCATTTGAGGCTGTATTAGAGTTTGTATTTACATCACTTGCTGCAACTGCTGAGCTTGCACTAGTATTTTGCATAAAAAATATCATTATTAACGGAATTATAAAAGTTATATAATTTTTAAATTTGATTTTCTTCTTATTATTACGACCACTGTCTGTAATTAAAAATAATGCGATTATAAACATTGATATCATTCCAAAGATTGCAAATGGGATCATTCTTGGGTGTACATACAGTATTATTTCATTATCCTTAATAATCTTAAAGTAAAATACCGAAAAACCAAGTAATATTAGTATCTTAATAATTATATCTAAATTTAATTTTTTCATATTTATTCATCTCCAAATTAATGCTAAGGCATATGAAAATAATAATAAGTCCAAAGTTGCCATGGATATTTTTATTTAATTGTGCCTAAGGCCTCTTATAATAAAATATACTTATACTCAATTCTTAATATTCTATAATAATCTAAAATTAATGAGAATAATAAATGATACAACGAGAATCGCAAATATTAACTTAAGTACAAACTTCTTTTTAAAGCTTCCAAAAAGCATTATTGTGTTTTTAACATCCAGCATAGGCCCGACTACTAAAAATCCCATTATAGAATTCATTGAAAACTGCTTTAAAAAGCCTTTGGCAATAAATGCATCAGAAGTTGAACAAACTGAGAGTAAGAAAGCTAAAAGCATCATTAATAAAAGCGAAATTCTGTTATCCTTTGGAATAAACATATTATTATTTATGGATACTGTAATTTGAAAGATGCTAGATAAAAATGTACCAATAATCATAAATTTAC
Source organism: Bacillota bacterium (assembly GCA_023435985.1). GTDB lineage: Bacteria > Bacillota > Clostridia > Clostridiales > Clostridiaceae > Clostridium. Next base: position 26,070 of record JAEZKY010000282.1, read on the forward strand.
CTATGTTAAAAAACTCATCTCCTGCATGAATAAATACTGCTTTTATCCTATCTAATTTCTTTCTAGAAGAGATAGATCCATCATCACAAAAACCACAGTTGCAGTTAATGATTGTATCATCACTTTTTAAAACATTTTCATCTTTCTTTGTCCAAAATTGCATGATTAAGCCCACTAAAATAGAAATTACTATTCCAGCAGTTATCCTTGAAATCACTATATTTTTAGTGCCTTCAAAAGCATACATAGTTGAGATAATTGCTATTGGATTTACTATTGGTGCTGCCAGCATAAAAGTAACCCCTGCCGCTAATGGTATTTTCTTTTTAATAAGACCTTTAACAACTGGTATTGTCCCACAATCGCATATTGGAAATAATAAGCCTGCCAAAGCCGCAACCATACATGATAAAAAAATGTTTTTGGGGAATATTTTAATAAAGGTCTCCCTAGATATACAAATTTGTATGATTGCAGATACAAAACTTCCAACTAAAATAAAAGGAAGGCCTTGTATCAATATGCTTATAAATACAGTGTAAAATTTTTTAAATTCATCTAAATATACATTCCGTGCATTAGTATCAGACATTGATGCAGTAACTAAAAAGATAAATATAAACATTAATAAACTTACATAAAATAACGTTTTTAGATAGCAACCTTGCTGCTGATTAATTTCTATATATTCCTCTTGAAAAAGCTCTTTTATGTTTAATAATGAAGAATGCTCCAGAATTCTAGCTGTTTCATTAATGTTTCTAATTTCTTTTTGAATATTTTTAAACTCTTTTTTATTTAACTTATCAACATTGTTTAAAACTATAGTATTGCTATTAAAAATAAGAGGAATTAACATGCCTCTCATATTTCTAAGAAATATAGAAAACTTCTTAACATCAAGAACTGTTACTATATCATCAATTCTACATAATTTACTTATGCCTTTATCCTTAAATATATCAATAACAGCATTTGAATTTTTCATACCATTTACTTCAAAGAATATTCTATCAGGAGAATGCTGCTGTATGATATTTTTTATATAATCTGCAGTAATATCATCATTTCCATCATTTTTTATTACAGTAACCTTATTTTTGTTTTTTGAGTTATTAAGATCGGCATTTATTTCACATCGTCCAAATTCATCTTGAATAATAACAATAGTTTCATTTTTCAGTTCATCACCTTTAATCATAGAATTTATAAAATTAGTTTTTCCAGATTCAAGAAAGCCCATTATTATTTCAACTTTTATATTCATAATTTACCTCGAAACATATTTACATAATAATATTTTATATCTATGCTGCATTGATGATTATTATGATTCAATAAATTAATGTAACACTTTTTTCTCACTCCATTCTGATGAATCCACTGATATAATTAAGTTTTAAAATCTGGAATTTTTATATTTTTTAAGACATGAATAAAGGATGCCGTATACTTACTCTCACTAAATACGTGAAGGCATGTACACAGCACCCTATAAAATAGAGATTTGAATCATAACATATGATCCTATATGTTTTTTAAAATGGATATAAATATGAAGTATAAGGATTAGGATCTTTTTCTATATTTTCTACTACTATGACTGGCTCTGCTTCATAGTTAACAATTTCGGTCTTAATTTTCCCCTTTACCTTTACCCATGTATCATTATCATACATTTGCAGGTTATTGCTGTCGCATTTAATTCCTTCCACTTGTAAATCAGCTGCACAGCATGCCATTACAAATCTGCCTATTATAAATTCATTAGCTTTTAACGTTGTATCCTTATAGACAAAACCCGTTATTTCTATTTCCTGTCCTTCGTATTTATCTGAATCTTCTATAAGCTTATCAATGGAATTTAGAAAATTATCAGCATTCACTTCAATAACATTATCCTTTCTAGATAGCCCATCCTCTCCATCTTGTCCACCATTTTCCTTCTGTGAGTCAGAAGAATTAATATTATCATAAGCTAAGTTAGAGGCATTTAATATTTCATTTGAATTTGTATTTATTTCATTAGCTTTTATTGAAGAATCTGCATTAACACTCTGCATGAAAAATATCATAATCAATGGAATTACAAAAATTATATAATTTTTAAGTCTCATTTTCCTTTTTTTCATATGATACCTGTCTGTAATTAAAAATATTGCAACTATAAACATTGCTATCATCCCAAAAATTGAAAATGGAATAATTCTTGGATGTACATATCTCAGTATCTCATCATCTTTAATAATCTTAAAGTAAAATATGGAGAAGCACACCAATATTAGTATTTTAATAATTATGTCCACATTTAATTTTTTCATATGCTGCCCCTTTCATTTAATTTTTTGAGTACATCTAAGCTAATTTACAATTAATCAAAACACTAAACGACACCACAAAAATAATAAATATCAACTTTAATACAAATTTCTTTTTAAAGCTTCCAAAGAGCATAATCATATTCTTAATATCTAACATAGGTCCAACCACTAAAAATCCCATTATAGAGTTTATGGAAAATATTTTTAGAAAGCCTTTAGCAACAAAGGCATCTGAAGTTGAACAAACTGACAGTAAGAAAGATAATAAAATCATTATTATAAGCGAAATTCTGCTATCATTTGTAATATACATATTACCATTTATAAGTTGCAGGCTTTGAAAAATACTAGATAAAAAGGTACCAATAATCATGAATTTGCCTATATTAAAAAACTCATCTCCTGCATGAATAAACACTGCTTTAATCTTTTGAAATTTGTTTTTTGCGTAGTCATAGTCATCATTACAAAAACCACAGTCACACTTAACTATATCTGCATCACTTTTTAAAATCTCTTCATCCTTCTTTGTAATAAGCTGCATAATCAATCCTACTAAAATTGCAATTACTATTCCTGTAGCTATTCGATAAATAACTACAGCTTTCATTCCTGGAAAGGCATATATAGTTGAAATAATTGCTATTGGATTTACAATTGGCGCTGCTAACATAAAAGTAATTCCTGCTGCTATAGGAATCTTCTTTTTCATAAGACCTTTAACTATAGGGATTGTCCCACAATCGCATATTGGAAATAGTAAACCTGAAAAAGCTGCAATAATACAAGATAAAATAATATTCTTCGAAAATATTTTAATAAACGTATCTCTAGATATACAAATTTGTATTATTGAAGATACAAAACTTCCAATAAGAATAAATGGAAGTCCTTGAATCAATATACTTATAAACACATCATAAAACCTTTTGAACTTATCAAAATATGTACCAGATATTTTAACATTTAATACTGTCAGTGTAAAAAACATAAATAAGAGCATTCCAAGACCTACATATATAATGGCATTAGAAAATAAAAGTTCATTTCTTTTTATCTCCTCATATTGCTCTTTATATAAGTTTTCACTATTTATTGCAGCAACATGCTTCATAATAGTGGCTGTCTCATTGATATTTTCAATCTCATTTTGTATATTTAAAAATTCCTTCTTCTCTAGCTTATCTGTATTATTTAAGATTATAGTTTCACTATTAAAAATATTAGTGCTGATTATACTTCCCATATTTTTAAGATACATGATAAAGCTTGTTGCATCAATTACATTTATTATATCAGTAATCTTACATATTTTTTTAAGCTCCTTATTATTAAAGAGCTTAATTATGTTACTGGAATCCTTCATGCCATTTGCTTCAATAAAAATTCTATTTGGAGTCTGTTTACTTATAATCTCTTTTATGAAATCTTCATTAATTCCTTTATCTCTATCACTTTTAATTACTATAATTTGATTTTGATTATTCAAATCATCTTTTATCTCACAATCCCCAAATTCATCTTGAATAACAACAATGATTTCACCATGTAATTTTTTCTCTTGTAGCATAGAATTTATAAAACTCGTTTTTCCAGAGCCAAGAAATCCACTGACTATTTCTACTTTTATCTTCATCTTTCACCTCAACAAAGTCTATTCAAATTATTTATGGCTCCCTTTAATACATATGAAAACTAATAACAAATTCAAAGCTGCCAGAGATATTTATCTCTAATTAGCTTTAAGTTCATCAACATGGATTGTAGTATATCCATCCGTTTCAAGGGCTTTAGTTATTTTCTTCAGTGGTGAACTTTCATCATAGGTTACAGTAAGCTTGTTGTTGTTAGTATTAAAATCTACATATTTAAGTTCAACAAATGGATGATAATAAAAACTGTGAAGTATATCAGGGTTTTCATCTTTTAGTCCACTAATTATAGATGAAGGATCTGAATCATGTACATACCCTAAAGGTGTTGGAACAAATAAATTAGTATCATTTAAATTATATATATTGGTATTATCTGTACCATTAAAAGGTTCATATACAAATTGGAAGTAATCTGCAATTACTTTCTTCTGAAGTTCAGTATCTAAATAATGCGGACTCTCGTAATAAGAAATAGGAATATTTAAGGCACTTGCGGTGTCAATTCCTTTTTCAATTACACTACGTGTTTCTGCCTCTGTATCATTTACATCCTTAGCCAGTTCTTCACCAATTCCACTTATCTCATTACCATGCTGGTGAGTGTAGCCATGAAGTCCTATTTCCCCACCTTTATTAATAAAATAATCTAAAAGATCAACAAAGCCTACATTTGTTATGTTGTTATTTGTTAACAAATCATTATCAATATTATCAGCTGGCGATACAAATCTAGGAATCCAGCTAACATGAAATTTCATTCCTTGAGAATATAAGAGATTAGTCATTAATTTTATTTTTGCCTGATTTTTATCTACAGCATAATTACCACCGCAACCGAAGTCTTCTAATCTAATTAAGGCAACTTTGTCACTATAAGCTGTTGGCGGCTCATCAGGTGCTTTAACATTATTATCAAGTAAACTAATACTATTATTTTTAAAGTCAAAAACTGCAATTAAATTAAACAGTTCTTCTATATCTGAAATTGAAATATAATTGGTATCATCCTCATTTATTAAATTACCACGAAGAGAGCCTGTACTAGAATTTTTAATATAGGAATTTTGAGTCAAAGAGATTTTATTATCATTGTTGTATAATGATATTTTGTTATCTGAAGTGTCAAGAGTATAGTTTAATTTGCTGCAAATAAAGCTAAGAGGAATGTAGTATCTTTGTGACTTAAGCAGCATAGGAACATTTGTAATGTTAGTTTCGTTTAAAATATTTAAGGTTACATTATTAACCTCGGTTATAGGCTCATCATCAAATTTAAGCTTTGGAGTATATACTGATTTAAAGCCATTATCTGGAAGCGAACTGGCATAAACCATATTATTTATTATAGTTGGATCTTTACTAAAAAACTTATAGTAAAAAATAGAATGAAAAAACGTAAATATAGATAATATCATTGTTAAAATAGCGAAAGTCAATGCTTTCCTTTTCTTTTGCATAATTTTATTCTCTCCTTTTATGTATGAAATATAATTCCAAATACATATTATATTACAACTTTGTTACAGTTATTTGTCACAAAGGTTTTATAATTTCCTAGTTTTACCTTATTTAAATAAAAAAACGATTTATTGCTAATTCTTTTATTGAAATACTTCTATGAGGTATATCGCTTCACTTCTGTTACTAAACCTCTTACAAATTAATTTATACAACAAAATATGAAGTTTGTCTCTATTTTTTTTGTGATTATAAATATATATAATAAAATTTCCTAAGCTGCATTAAAAATAATATTTCTGAAAGTGTTGAGAAATAAAAATTATAAGATGAACATAAATTTAAACAAAAAGTTTGGAAGTAAATAAATATAGAAAGTTTAATAATTGCATTATGTGAAATCCTAAATGGTATTATTCTAAGATTTAAATTTTTTATAACATAAAACCAAGCTCTAAACTAAATAAAATCCCAGTCAAGTATAAAACTCAATTGGAATTTACATTCTATAATATATTTCATTAATATTGTCTATTTAATAAAGTATTTTTCCATCATCGACACATCTGAAAGATATGTATCAATTTTAACAATTAAGCCGTCTTGTATTGTGAGAACTGTTGCAAGCTCCTCATTCAAAACTCTACCATCTGCTGCAGCACCGGTATTATTTAGAGAAAGGGTAAGTCCATTTTGCCCAACCAGAATATGATGTAACTTTGTTACCACCCCACCATTTACAATTGCTTTAACTCGTTCAATTACTTCATCAATCCCTTTTGCTGTACCTGAAATCATGCCTTCACCTGGGAGTGTCCACTCGATATTAGAGTGTAATAATTTTCCGATAGCATCCCAATTATGCTCCTTATACGCAGATAAAAAGTCCTCCGCTATTTTTTTATTAGCTTGATTTGCCATATAAATAACCTCCTTTATGAATATGCTTTTAGTATATATATATTATTCAATCAAGTAAAATGATTAATAGTGATGTGTACATTCAGAAATAATGATTATAATAATTTTGCCCCTGTTTGCCATTGTAATGAAATTTTTTACACCTCAAGCATTTTCACACTAGATCGTTTAAAACCATTCTGTTAAAAGCTGCAGAATATTACAACTTATTTTATATACAATTTCTCTCATCAAAAGCCTATTAAATTTTTTCTTATCTTTTTAAAAGTTTATCATTATAAAATACACTCTTTATATTCCTTAGATTAAGTAAACTAATCTCTCTAAAAAGAAGCCTGCGTGTTTATATATTTCTTATAATATGCCTCTAATTCTGATAGTATAGCTCTTTCATCTAGTACTAAATTCAATAAAAGATCACTGTATTGCTGTTTAAGTGATGAATTGCTAGTAAATTTTACATTACTACATCTATGCCATTTTCTTGTACTTTATTTTACTCCTTTTTATTCAATCTCTTATAAATTTCCATATCCTTCTTGTACTTTTTCCAAACATACTCTACAAATGTATCAAATGAGTAATCTATCCATCCACCTTCTTTTCTAAAGAAAAGTGACTTATCATATTTGTTTGAATTTATAAACTCCCTTATGTATTTACCACGTAAAGTTTTATTTGTACACATTTGAAATTCTGGATCAGATACTAAAAAATCAGCTAATTTCTCTCTACCTTCTTGTACATGTTTCTCATCATCTTCTATAGCCGTAGTTATTCTTTCTTCACACTCTGAAACTATCTTAGCACAAGCGTCCTCTGGATAATCAAAACCATCTTCTACAAACCATTCTTCTTGCTCAAAATATTTTATAACTGCACCATTATAAATGCAGTATATTATTACAGTTGTAGGTTTAGAAAAATCTAATCGTGAAAGCTTTTCATTGTAATCTAATATTTCTTTCTCTACTATTGGGATGATACCCCTACTTAATTGCAAATGTACAAATGTACTTGTTTGTATTTCTAACGACTCTTTTCTAATAAAATTGCATGTATAAAATAATGTATTTATATTATTACTAGATGCATACTTAAATAAATCATCTAAAGAATATAAATCTATAACTGCACTAGTAGTTTCATTTAAGTCACCATAGAGTACATTACTAATAGGTAAATTTGATTTTTCTTGCCACTGTTTTCTTACTTCTTCCTCACTCATTAACATATACTTCATCTCCTTGATTTAAAGTAAAATTTTAAGTCTTGCAGTTGTAAGACTTTTACTTCTCTTAGTTTTAGTGGATAATTTTATATTTAGTATACTAGCCTATTGCTAAAGTTCAAATGTGCCATAAATTGTTATGTCAGTTTTTATTTTTGCAAGTTCTCTATTGTTTCTTTCAAAAATATCTGTAAAATCACCGTTTAAATTTATAACATTATATACATATATTACATGTTTAACATTAGATTTTTCAAGTAATCTAGTGAATGCTCATAAAAATAATCATTACTATTGAATACTTTAACAAATATAAATTTTGCCCCTATTAGCCATTGTAAATAAATTATTTATATTACCCAAGAATATTACACCATAAAATACTTTAAGCGCCTGTATTAACGGCTATGGCATATCAAAACAGAAACCAAGACATCACTCTTCTTTACTTTGATATTCTAAAAGACCATATTTAATAAAAGTTTATAGGCCACAAAAAAATAGCTTAACTATTATAATTAAGCTATTGCAAATCTATTCCTGTACTTATAACTGAATACTGCATATATATTTCTGCAAGAAATATTTTTATATTAATCAATCCATTTTTTGTATTTAGTCTCTTCATTTGATAGTTGAGATAACAAGTTAATTGCCTTCATTCTAATATTATCAATTGTATACGTAAGAAACAAAATACCAAACAAATGGGTTATTTTTCAAATGATTTTCTATACAATTTCAATTCTACCATAATCACTAAAATGTCTAAATATATCACTTCTTAATATAATAGCTATCTCTGCTTCTTCAGATGACTCTCCCCACCTAAAAACCATATCACCTTGTTGACAAAGATGTATTGAAAGATTAAAATAGTCTATTTCATCCATATATTTGTTTTTATCATTAAATGCTACTTCAAAAATATTGGTTATTGTTTTATTCGATAAAACATCTTCCTTTTTACTCGCAATAATTGAATATACTTTAGGATTACTCGCTACTACCTCCAATGCTGTTGAAAAACTTTCATCTTTAAATTCAGCAATACTTGAAAAAAATGATTTTTCTCCAGATTTAATTTCTATCTCAGCTCCACTATTAAATCCTTCAAGCTTCCATTTAGATTGAAGGGCTTTCCAAACCTTCTTATAGTTTTCAATTCGCGAACTTTTATTTTTAACTTCTATATTTGCAAATAAATAAAACTTATAATTTTTTATCAATTCATATTTTACTAATATTTTTTTTATTTCGTCACTACATAAGTTTATAAATATACTTCTATCATCATGGTTAGACAATCCAGAACCATTTATGCTAATTACACTCAAATTTACATTCTTGCCAGTTCTTTCATATGCCTCATCTTTATTGAACCATTTGAAATATGAATACGCGTTTTTTTCCTTTTCGTTCCAAATTTTCATTACTATCGCTCCTTTGCCTAATAATCATACTGATTACCATCTGGATCATTAAAATGTGAACCTCTATTTTGAGATGGATCATCATAGAATACTTTAATAAATATAAATTTTATCCATGTTAACCATTGTAAATAAATTATTTATATTCCCCAAGCAAATCACTATAAAATGCTTTAAACGACTGTATGGATTGGCTATGGCATATCAAAACTTTAATTTTTTAACCGAGTATGGGCTATATAAATACGTTTCACATTCATTTATTGTTAATAAACCTTCTCTTAAAGAACTCATCAACCTAATCATACTTATCAATACGAATTTTTCAATTTCCTTTTTTTCTTTTATACTTATCCTTAATTCTTTCATGATAAACTCCTTTTGCTATTTATTACTCACATCATCTAGCCATTTATCCCAAGCTAATGAAAGTGTAATATATCTCTATAAAGTTGTAGAATCAAAAACTTTCAAAAGATTTGTATCTTGTTTCCATATAACACTACTCTATACCATTCTTAGGTAGTCATCTTCACCTTCACCATATAAATTATAAATTGCTTCGTACTCTGCGAATGTGTTATTTTCATATTCTAACCGCACTTTTGCCGAGATATATTTACGCTCTTCATTCTCAATAGCATGCCATGTATTTATAACATATGAAACACTATGAAACTTATATTTTACTTCTTCCAAAATCATATCTTTAAATAGTTCATTAAAATCTTCTTCATTATCTTTTTTATATTCACTTAAATAGAGTTCTAAATCTCTCATTATCATATTCTTTATATCATAATTTTTTATCCATTTCTCTAATTCCATTATTAATACCTCCATACAAAATAGATGACTATGTGTGTTTTTACCAAATTGCAACAGTAATTGATTCGAATTTATTTCATAATAAAAAAATACACGTAAAAACCCGTAAGTAAACTTAATTGTTTACCTACGGTTTTTTTATGATATAACTAATTATCTAGAATTACAATAAATATTTTAAACTATTCTAATTTTACAGTAATTTTATTTTTTGTTTTTATATTCTTTTCTTATATTTTTTATTTAAATTCTAAAAAATATTTCTAATGTGATAAGCTCAGCTCATTAGCCTGTTCAAATGAAAGTTTTAAATATTCTTTAACATTTTCAGCATAATCTTTTGAATCTAACCATCCAATTCCATCTAAACTTATTTTGCCTTGTGTTATTTCTGCAATATATACCACTGCTTTATAAAACGCACGTTTATCAACTTCTATTGCCTCATCATCTATCTCCATTGACATTTTGTTAAAAACCGCTATATGCTTTCTCTTTAAATCAAAATATATATACTCCTTAAATTTAGGGTGCGAAATCCATCTTTCATCATCTAACCATTTATCCCAAGCTAATGAGAGTGTAGTGCACTCCCTAAAACTTGTAGCATCCGCAACTTTCGAAAAGTTTATATTTTCTTTCCACATAACGCCAACCAAATCGCCTATATTGGGAAGACAATGATTATTATTATATTTAATAAATACTTTCATCATTACCTCTTAACTATTTAAAAACTCGACAGCTTTTTTTAATAGTTTAATAATTGATTTTTCTGTCTACTATTTAAGTTTAGATTTTTAGGTATTTGCGGTTCCAACTGCATATTAGGGTCTATTCTAATATCAACCGTTGAATCTTTCCCTTGACCAGCTTGAGCATCAACTCTAAGTTTTACTTTAGTGTCACCTATTCTGGTTTCTATAGGCTGTCCAAATGTTCTACTTGTAGGTTTACCTCCTCCAGAAGACATAAGCTCATTGTATCCTTGGCAAGACTATTAGATGCTCTTCTATATGCACCAGTTACTCCATCTGTAGCTAATGCTGCATCGGGCGCATTTGCAGGTACACCTACTAAAGCTCCTGCACCTGTAGAATCTAATGCGACTCTTCCAGCTTCTGTGCCCATACCTGCCCCAGTTTCAACTCCTCTTGTTATAATTGCCCCCAGCTCTCCCACTATCTTCCCTGTTTTGCAAGCAGTAGAATCTGGTAAATTATCATCATTCATACCTGCTGTATGCGTTATTACACCACCAGTAAAATTATTATCCCAAAAGTATCCTGAACCTATTATGAAATTTTTTTCTGATCACTTTTTTATAGAAAGCTTTCTTCATATATTGTTTTCCACAATTAATCATCCGTTAATATTTCATAAACTGTAATAAACAATGCTCCATCATCTTCTTGAAACACTTCAACATTAATCTTTTTGTTTGGAAACCTTTCTTTAAAACTTAGTAACCATAAATGCTTTAACACATTACCTAGTGCAATTATTTGAGCATCCTCATTTTCGTCATAGTTTCTATTTATATGAAAAAAATCTCCTACTTCATACAAATTCATCATTTTTTCTATACTAGTTTTATTATTGTTACAATTTATTTTCCAATCTATATATATCTTTTCTGAATACTTATCCTTTAATAAAAAACAGCCATCAATTTCAATAATATCTGGATAAAAAAGCTTTGCAAATCCCAATGCTGTCTGTAAATCCGATTTTATATTCACAAAATTCCACCACGAAAAATTCTTCGGATTAGCATTCTTCCATTCAACATATTCACTAACTATATTATCATCAAACAATTCTTGTTTCATTTAATTTCTCTCCTTAAATATTATGGTATTGGTCCTACTGGTGGCGTTAATTCCCATGGTTCAGCTGGTCTTACAGAATAACCATTTTTAAACTTTTCTCCTGTTTTGGGGTTAGTATTATACTCGGGTTCTTTTACATTTGGCCTTGGTATATTTCCATGTGGTTTTCCTGTAATTCTTACTTGCTTAACCAATTCTCCATTAGATCCATACAAAGTATATTTGGTTACATTTCCATTTGCATCTCTTTGTATATCTACAGAATTTGGTGGTCCACTTTCTTCTGGACTGCTTCTACTGCATATAATATCTACACTATCGATTTCATCATTGGTATTATCATCATAATTACTACCTGTAACATATTTAGCTTCCGATTTATTTAGTTTATTTATGTTATCATATAATATATCTCTACTTGCCCCAACAGAATTTAATATTAATTGTCCACCAAATCCTGCTAATATATCATTTGATACTTCATCAATTTTTCGTACTGCATATCCCTCACTTGGAATGTTGTATCTAAAGTAAAGCAATTGTCTTTCAATTTTCCTTTTTTCTTCCAGAGAATTTGCATCAAACCATTTCTGGGATAAATCTGCTAAAACATTTTGTCCTTGAATTGAATATGTTTCTGAGTCCTTTTCATAATTATATAATGTTGGTGGAAGCCATAATTCTTTATTTTCAACGCCCATATTTAAATAATCGTTATCATCACTCTCATTTTCCTCTCCTGCAAAACTAGAACCAATTCCCAATATAAATGCTCCAACTACTAGTTTCAAATCATTTAATAGTCTATCTACTTCATCATCATCAACCTTACCATCTTCATAAATATTTGCAATATCAGCCATAGCTCCAAGAGCTGCTTGATATGTTGATACTTCTTCAGTCACTTCATTTGCAACTTGCATTACTGCTCCTACAACAGCACTTACTAAATTTTCAAATCCATCCATACTTATACTCCTCCTTCTGCAAAGGGAGCATAAGATTCTTTGCAGCTTCCGTTCTTTAGTACATTGTTCCCTTTTATATGGAATTCTCCTTCTATTGAAACTCCATTTTCTGTGTTTCCTTTAGTCATTAATATTTGACTTTGAGCACTTATGTTTATCCTTCCAGGTGTGCTTATTAATATCTCTCCACCTGCATTTAGATTTAATCCATTTGGACTTGTAAGGGTTACTCCTGTTTCATCTTCAAGGTTTATACTTAATGGAGCTTCACTTCCACTTTTGATATTTAAAGCTCCTGGAAGTATTGCTATTTCACTACCATACTCCGTATGTAAATATCTGTTTGCAGTATCTGTTGTTCCTTGACAGGTATCTCCATTTTTTCTTATGCAGCCTGTAATTATTGGGTCTTCACTACTTTCCTTTGGGAAATAAAGCCTTGCACTTTCACCTACTAGAGGCATACTATACATTATGTTTACTGATGACGGTGCATAATTAAACCAGTAAGCTGTACCTTCATCCTGATTTTCATCTATATTTAAATGAAGTTTTACCTGCTCATTCTGCACTGCAAGAACTTCTCCTTCTAGGGTAGCTCCCTTTAAAAGCTTATTGTAAATAATACTCTGCCATACTCCATCTTTTCTGCATAGCTTGTACTTATAAAATATTTCTTCTTTATGTTTATAAGCTCCATACTCTCTAACATATAAACTTTTTTGCTTATAAGATATTTCTGAACCTATTTCTATGGTATCTCTTATTTTTACTTCATAATAAAAATAATCTGTATCATCATAGCCTGCGTCATATCCTCCAGCTTCTTGAAAGCTTTTTAAATCCTTAAATGCATCATAATTAATATTATCCTCTAATTTATAACTATAGTCATTTGGTATTCCAAAATTAAACATTAAATTCAAATTTATTATATCACAATATAATTCTGAATTTAATTCACTTGCTATTCTCTTTAAAAACCCCCAGTCAGTTTCTTTATATTGAAATAAAGGTTTTCCTATTATCTCTCCCTTACCTGCATATTGGGCAAAACCATAGCCTGGATAATATGACAGCATATTATTTATAAGGTCATCATATGTCATATTAACATTTTGAAAAGATCTGCTCTTTTTTTCTATATCTAGTTTAATACTTGAAGTTAAAGCCTGAATTTCCAAATAGTAAATTCCGCTTATATTGGCTGTCCTCATATTTTGAACTAATCCATTAAATAATCTTTTGCTATTTCTTTCATCAACTTCATTTATATTTACTGAAGCCTTATCCTGTGTATATTCTAATTCTTCGTAAATAATTATTTCATCTTCTGTGGAAGCTTCTATAGCAGAATTAAAATTTATGCCTTCATCTATTAAACATTTCAAATATAAATATCCATGTTCATTAGGCTTATTTTCAATTTTTATATCTACTATCTTCATTAACTCATAGGGTGACTTTACCCTTAGTTTATGAATTTCTCCCATATATTTTCCTCCCTCTATTCTATATTTCTTTATCTAAGCTTGACCATCAGTAATAAACTTTATAATTCCACCATAAGCACATATTAAAATCGAATCTGTAGTTAATGCTGGTACTCCATTTACTAAACTATCATCCTTGGTATTCGTCCATTCCTTTAGTATTTTTACCATGCACTTTTTCCCTGTTACACTTCCTCCATTCTCTTTTCTTAAAGTTATATCACCACTTGAAGGACAGCTGCCTTTACATATTCCAAAATCACTTATATTTTCTCCTACTACATTATCATTTTTATTCATTAGCGGATTTCCATTTGAATATGTACCATGACTTGTAGGAAGATTTATTCTCTTCTTATGGGTTCCTTTATCACATTTCATTTTTGCCCCTCTGACTACGTATGCAGTTGCCATATCGACCATCTCCTATTTTTCTATTTCTAGTTTTTTTAAGCATACCCCTTTTAATTCCCTTCTAAGCAGATATTCAGCAACATCTAATCTTACAACTACCAATGTCTTTGAACTTTCTTTTATCTTAAAAATCTTTTTACCTTTAATCTTTTCCCCATCTAATACTATTTTTTTCACTACTGTCTTATTTAAATTTAATTCTGCTTTATCACTTAAACACTCTATATCTTCAAATATTGGCATATAATAATTTTCCTGTTTCTCATAAGGAATATCTATAAGATGAACAGTTTTAAATAAAATTCCAGAATCATATTTCTCAATTACTTTCTTTATTTTTTCAGAAACAAGAAATAGATTTCTATCTAGTATATCTAAAAACTCAGCATCCTCATTACATTTAATATTAAATATAAGAACATCTTCTATCTTATGAGCCTTCAATAAATTGATATTTCTCACATCCACTTTATTAAACACATCAAGTAATATTGGTGTATTTGTATACTCTTCATCCTGCTTTAACAAAAAATAATCCATGCTTTCTCTCTCCTATATTTTCTGCAAAATTTAGCTGCAATTTTTAATTAACTACTCTTTTCAGGATATATCATTACAGAAACGCCCATATATTCACCGGTCATAATTACTATGTCTTCTTTCTTTTTCATTTCTTTATACGGTGTACTTTCAGAAAAACTTTCTAACATCTGTATTATTACATTTGCAACTAATATATTATACTTATTTGCCTCTTTCAATTTTATAGCTTCTATATCTTTTTCTTTAATCGTTCTCCCATATTCTTTTTTCTTTATGGAGAGTTCTTTCATATGATTAAATAAAGGTTCATAAATAAAATTAAAATCTATATCCATTGAACATTCTTCTTTATCTAAAAACCATTTTTCATCATATAAATCTATTCTCCAGATTCCTTTATTTTCGATAATTCCTGTTCTGAGCATTGAAAAATAAATATACTTTATCTCTCCCTTTAGCTCTTTTTCCTGAAGTAAGATAGCATCTTTACAAACCAAACTAAATTTTGAAATTAATTCTTCTTTTATACCGTCTTTATCCTTATTATACTTTTCTATAATCTTTTCAAATTCTTCCTTATATCTATCAGCTACATATTTTTCCTGAAATTCTTTTAGTACTTCATTTTTATCAGCTCTTATTATCATAACTTAACACCTGCAAAATCTTTCCCTAGCTTTGGATATTTACTTTTCCTCCACTCATTGTTATATCATCCTGTATAGTCATGTTAGCGCTTGCCTGAGTTAAATTTATTCCTGCATCACCTTGTATCGTTACTTTTCCGCCTCCACTTATGGATACATCTCCTCCAGCATTCATTACTATGTTCTTATCACTATTTACTTCTATGCCTCCATCATCAGACAGCCTCATAAGCAAATTTCCATTTCCAATTATCTCAACAGAACTAGGACTCATAACAATTTCTTTTCCATACTTTGTGCTTATGCTCTTTACAGATGGATCACTTCGTTTACTATCATCAATTCCATCATAATGCATTGAACTTAATACATATGCGTGTTTTTCTTCGCTGTCTGGGAAATATAATCTAACTACATCTCCAATTTCAGGCATACAATACCAGCCTGTCCCATCTGGTTGTGAGAATATAGTTGCAAATTCAAACCATCTTGCGCCATCACGCTCTGTTGGGCTTCCATCTATCTCTAGTGAAACCTTAACTTTATCCTTTTGAGTATCTAAAACTCTGCCTTGAAGAGAAAGACCAGTCATTTTGTCATTGTAGGCCCTATTTACTTTCATTCCGTTTTCATCTCTTAATATGTACTTACTCGTGATCACTCCTCCTTCAAGCTCTGTTTCTCCTTTATACACAAAAAGTTTTCTTCCTTTAAAACTAACTTGGTTGTATAACTTCATCAATTTATTAGTTGTTATTTCATAACTTACTAAATTTAAATCATTTAATTCATATCCTTCATTAGCAGCTTTCACATTGTATTCCTGCAAGCCTTTTTCTATAGAATAATTAAACTCGTCAATATCATAAACTACGTTCTCATCAGCTCCACCTATGGAATATTTTATTCCTGTCATTCTGCTTTCTGGTACCAGTGCAACATTAAAATATGATGCCAGCCTCTTTAAAAATTCCCAATCAGTTTCCTTATACTGAACTATAAATCCATCTATCTTAGCTTCATAAGTAGCATTGTCCAGCATTACTACATCACCATAGCCACTGTTTTTCTGCATAAAAATATTCTCATAAGCAAGATTTTCATCCTGGTATGAGCCACTAAATTTTCTTATGTCCATTAAAAAGGTTTTGCTTAGGGCTTCCACCTCTAAGGTTCTCACATCATTTTCTGCTCTTATTCCAACCTTAGTTACATATCCATTAAATAAAACTGTTGTGTTTCCTTCGTCATCTTTTAGTGATACATTTATAGTTTCCTCTGCCACTGCATTTTCAACATATTTATCTGCATTTTCATCGCTTATGATTCCACTAAGACAGAGCTTTGAATGTTCATTTAATTCGTTGATTATTTTAAGCTTTGTTATCTTTTGAAATTTATAAGGTTCAACTATAATATCCCCTTGACCATATACATATTCCTCACTCATTAACTTTCATCTCCCTTATCTTCTTTTATTACTCTTATAGTTTTAATAATTTGAAGTACAATTTCTCTCCATTCTTTGCATTCATTATGAATACAGCTAAAAGTGCCCATTAAAGTTCTGCCTTCAAATTCAAGAAAGAACATTAAGTTGTATAGTGGATCATCTAAAGCATAACTTTTAAATTCAAAATATCCTATGTTTTTAGAATCAACTTCTAATACACCATCTTCATAAAATACATTAGCTGGATTAGTCTTTTTTATTACAACCTTCATAGAATCTTTTAGTTTCTCTACATTTTCTTCATCTAAAGAACTATCAATTCTCTTTAAAGTGATGCATATGCTTCCTTTTTCATTGCATTTTATAATCTCAGGTCTGTTTTCAGATGGATATTTAAATTTTCTTGCTGCTTCTGACATATCTTCAAAATCCTTTGGGATATACATCTTTAACTCTTCATCAAAAAAGTCTCTTTTCTCAAATTCATAATACCTATCTCTAATTTTAATTGGGCCACTCTTAATATCTTTTCTAGATACTTTTACTTCTGCTGCATTTATGAAATCTAAAATCTGTTCATCAACTCTCTTACCCAAATGATCTCACTCTCCATAACTTAGTATTTTTTAAGTACTTATCTATTCTTTATCCTTAATTGTAATTTAATTCATGTTCTTTTTGTATTATACTAAAGTATAATATTTTTCCATTTACAACTTAATAAGTAAATTAACTACTTAAATTTAATAAATGTTATAACACAACCTAAAATCCTTAGTAACATCATGTAAGTTATGTATGTTCACAAAATTATAACAATTGCAAATATTTTTAAAGTTATTAGCACAAACAAATTTACCTACAAAAACTATTGAAATAAAAAAGCTCCCAATTTTTGGGGGCTCAATAAATCTTTTCTGCTATAAACAATTTTTGAACATTATAAATGTAATATGTGTAATTATCTAAGTTATCATCTATGCCCGTGTTTTTTATCCATTCTATGTAGTCCATATAACTTTTGTACTAACTCTGCATTGTACTGCAATTTTAATCCTCCTCTTTGTATACTTAAATAAAACCATAAAAGAGCTACAGTAAAAATATAAACCATATTTAAACCGTAGCTCTAATAAACTGCGATTGATTCCTCAAAAGTTCACTCCAGTAGGAGCATAAAAATATTACTACTGAAGATTCCTTTGAAGAATAAAAAGTACCTTAAAGCCAGTGAAACTAAGCTTTAAGGTACTTCTAATATGTACACCTTGGCGAAGAGAGGGGGATTTGAACCCCCGGTACCTCATGAAAAAGTACAATGATTTTCGAGACCACCGCCTTAAACCACTCGACCATCTCTCCTTATACACTTATTTAATTTTAATTCTTATATAAATAAATGTGATTTCAGTAAGTTATCATATAAGTCTAAGTTAAAAGCTAAATATCCATAATAACAAAAGCCCTTAAAAGGAAAAGGATGCTCCAAAAGTGAGAGTTTAAAAGTGAGCATCCAAAATAGTTTAAAATATAAACTTCATTTAGGAGTATTTCACATTTGTTTTTAAAAACTTTCTCTTTGAGCATCTTATATATAGCTAATAGGCTTTCTTTTCAAGCCAATCATCATTTGTTAATTGTTAACTAATCCACCTATTATTATAAATCTTTTTTTCTCCTGTTGTCAAAAAATTCTGTTAGCATTTTTGAACATTCAGAATCATACAGCCATTTAGCATTCACAAAATTGTCTAGCCTCATATTGTCCAAGAGATTTATTACAGATCCGCATGCTCCCATATCCTTATTAAAAGTTCCTATATAAATTTTAGATATTCTGCTTTGAACAATTGCACTGGCACACATTGGACAAGGCTCTAAGGTAACATACATTTCAGTTCCACTCAGTCTCCAGTCTCCAATATACTTTGAAGCTTCTTTAATTGCTAAAATTTCAGCATGAGCTGTACTGTCTTTTAAAGTTTCCTTTAAATTATGAGCCTTTCCAATAACTACTCCATCTTTTACAATTACTGCCCCTACAGGAATTTCTCCCTTACTCATAGCTATTCTCGCTTCTTTCTTAGCTAATTCAAAAAAATCATTCATGCGCTACCACCCTTTAGTTAGTTATGAGTTATAAGTTAATGATGAAATCCACGTCGTGGATTTCTAAAAATATATTTTTAGAAAAGCTGGAAGCTCTTCTTTCTAAGACTTGCCTCGTATCACTTGTTAATTGCCACTTGTTTAATTTTACCTGAAACAAAATCTATAAACCACAAATATTATTATCACTATTTAGTCATCTGGCATATATTATAGTAATTAAAAATCCATATAATTTATACTCATGTATGTCTAATTATAATCATTAACCTTATACAAATAATTAAACAAATAGAAGGGGCATTTCTAATCCTTTAGATATGCATCCCTTCTATTTTAATTTATCTAATCATTTCCAAAAAACTTGTGCTTGTCCGTCTTTCACATATCATTAGCAGCTTGCTTTTCTTCAATATTAATAATCATTCTAACTTTTTTGATTCTATTCTTCAATATTTCTTCAGCAATGAGTTTTACACCGCTTACTGTAATAACTTCCTCATACTCTTCTGGTACTCTTCCAAGTTCACCTATCATGAGTCCGCCAATAGAATCAAATTCTTCTGAATCTATATTAAAGCCTATTAAATCACTTATATCATGAAGTCTGAGACTTCCATCAATGACATATTCATTATCACTTATGACATCAATAGGATGCTTTTCTTCATCATATTCGTCTTCAATATCTCCGACTATTTCTTCTACCAAATCTTCTATTGTAATCAATCCTACAGTTCCGCCATATTCATCTAATACAACAGCCATATGATTTCTTGTTCTTTTCATTTCCTTAAATAATTCTACGATTTTTCTAAATTCAAAGGTATATAATGTTTCCCTTATATATTTTGAAATATTAAAATCTTCTCTTATATTTTCAACCATAGCAAGGTCTTTAATATTCAATACACCTATAATATTATCTATGGTCTCTCTATAGACTGGAATTCTTGAAAATTGTTCGTTTTTGATTATATCCATGACTTCATCATAGCTTGCTTCTTCATCCACTGAAACAATATCAACCCTTTGAACCATTGCATCTTTTACAAGAAGATCTGCAAAGTCAATTACATTGAATATCATCTCTTTTTCAGCATTTTCCAAAACACCCTCTTCTTCACTTACGCCAACCATAGTCCTTAATTCTTCTTCTGTTATAGAAGATTTATCCGCACTAGGGCCTCCGTCAAACATTCTAGTAAAAATTGAAGAAATTGCAGTGAATATATAAACCAACGGCTTAAATATTATCACTATAAATTTTATGGGTGTAGCAACTAATAAAGAAACTGTCTCGGCTCTCTGCTTTGCAATAGACTTTGGTGTTATTTCAGCAAAAATTAATACTAAAATAGTTATTATTCCAGTTGCTATTCCAACTCCTGTATCGCCAAACAAATCAGTTGCAAGCACGGTAGCTACTGCTGATGCTGCAATATTTGCCACATTATTTCCTATTAAAATTGCTCCTAAAAGTTTACTTGGATCTTCAATAAGTTTTTCAACCAGTTCAGCTTTAGGAACTCTTTCCTCAACCATATGCCTTAATCTTATCCTGCTTAAAGACATTAATGCTGTTTCTGACATCGAGAAAAAACCTGATACTGCAATTAGTAAAACTAAGCTAAATAACTGCCACGTATAAATGGGGTCCAAAAATGATCACTCTCCTAATAATTCAAATTTTTATTTATAACTTCTATTATATCACAATATAAATAAAAGTAATATAATTCCACTATTTTAACATTTATTTAATAATATATGTATTAGGAAGAACTTTAAATCATTCTTTTTATTTTTAAATTAACTTAATTTTAAAATCTCATCTTCTGGGCGTAAACTATTTTTACTATCTTTTCTAATTCTTCATTTAAAGCCAATTGAATTACTTTATTATTGTTTAGCTCAAATGTATATATATTAAATCCTTTTATATTACTATTATAATAGACCTCTGTTCCTTTTTTAAACGCATCCTTTCTTTCTGTTAAATATGCTCTTTTAACCTCACCTTTATCAAACTTTCTGGCAATTTTTCTCCTGCTTGCATTATATACTTTAGTTATAGTAATATCGCCATTATATATCTCATATTCAAAATCAATATACATAAGGTAACTTCCAACAAAAAATGCTGCAGCAACTATTGCTAATGCAATTGCAATTATAATAGATCCCAAAGCAAACATTATTGCAGCTATACCAAAAATAATTGCTAAATTTTTAAGCATATTACTGATTCTTCTAGATCTATCCGATGGTATAAATTGTTCTAAAATGACCTCCATATTCCCCGCTCCCCCTTATAAGATTATATATCTATACTAATATTTTAAATTATTTGAAAATATTTTCAAGTAAATTATACAAGTGTTTTAGGCAAAATATATCTAGTTTTTCATTTTTGTAAGATGTCACATTTATTTAGTCTTTATTCTTTTTATTTTTGCAATAATATATGATAAAATTTTCTTGAAAGGTGGCAATAATAATGATTTCATTTCTAAAATCAAATTCGAATATTTTAATTCTTATATTTCTATTATTTTTAACAGTAGATAGTTTTTTGCTCATTGTGAAATTTATAAAACGTTCAGAAACGCTTCCTAAATTGAAGATCTCATATGATATCTTAAAAAGCTACTGCTTTAGCTTTTGTAATAATAAATACAAACTTGCAATTATAAATTTAGAAATAGAGAATATGTCGATCAAGCCTATTGATATTACAAATATAAAACTAATTGATAGATCCAAAACTTATATAGCTTCAATTCCAAAGCTCGAACCTTCCTACGAAGAAGAGGGAATCACTTTAGCTAATGAAGATAAATCAAAATCTATCAGCATAGATATTTTCTCCGAAAATATCCTTGAGAATACAAGTATTTCTCCAATCACTTCCTTAAACGGTTATGCTGTTTTTGAAAATTTTGACCCAATTATTTATCCTAGAAGCTATAAATTAGTTGTTGAGACTCCTCTTAAAAGTTTTGAAACAGAGGTTACAATAAATCCACTTGAAGATGGATTGACTCCTATTATCCCTGAAGATGAATAAGTTTATTGGATTTACTTCCACATTGAGAACAAGACATATACTTAAAACTTATAACTCATAACTATGTAGGTTCTTTATCAATTTTAATAAACTAAAGTTTACAGGCAATAAATCAACTTTCTAAGTTATTTATCTATAACAGGCATATCAGTATGAATAAGATTACTGATATGCCTGTTATTTTTGCTGACTAGAATTTTTTTTTCAATCATGCTATTGGATTTTTTACTTCAATAATTTTATCTTTGAACTACTAAATGAGATATAAAACTATTTTCATAGTTTTTACAACTTGATAACAATTAGGAGATACTTATCAAAAATTTTAGTTATATAATAAAAATGAAAAAGTTGAAAGATGCTAGCTTTAACGACTATAAAAATCTAGATTTACTTCAACACAGAAACAAATATTACTGATGTTATAAATCCAATCTTACCGTTTTCTTATCAATATCAAGAAAAAATATTTAAATAAATTATAAAAAAGTACTAAGTTTAACTTTTATCCTTGTATTATATTATATAAAGCGATATCGATAACCACTTTCTATATTGTTTTTCGACTTTTTTTCAAAAAAAGTACCAAAACACATTTATCGCATTTGTATAATATAACGAGAAAGTAAAATGTTGCTTTATTTTCATTCTAAATTTAAATATAATTTATTTTTTATAAACCGAGGAGGAAAATTATGTTAAAAAGAGCAAACAAAGTTGCAGCATTATTAGTTGCTGCTTCATCAATTTTATCACTTGTACCAGCTATGGCTGCTGATACTACTACTCAAAAATTAAATACTACTGATGGTACTATCGAAAGTGCTGTAGCATTCAGCGATGGTAAATATGTATATCAAGGTTATAAGAGCGACGATGATGACAACTCTATCTATTATAATGATGGCTCTAAAGACAAAGAATTAGATGACATTCAAGATGCTGATATTCAAGGTGCATATGCTAATAAGTATGCTTTTGCTGAAGATGGAAGCGATCAATATTTAGTAGATCTAACAAATGGATCTGTAACTGATGATACTACTCCAGATGATGATTTAGATACTGCTGAAACAAAATTAAGAACTAACTTAAAGAAGACAGACAGATATGGTCAAATTGACGCAAATGCTGTTTCATTAGCTAGAATTGAAAAGGGACCAAAATTCGGTGATACTTGGTACTCATATACAGCTACTCCAATAAGCACTGCTGATGGAAAAGATTATACACTAAATAATCAATTATTTGGATTCACTAATCAAACAGGAAAATATATAGATATTTCTACTACAGCAAACATCTATGCTTATTCTGCTACAAAAGGTAAAGTAGTTAAAATCGAAGACTTCACTAATGATTACACTGATGTAGACAGCGATACTAAATTATCAGCTACATTAGCAGCAGCACCACAAGTTTTAACTCAAGATAAAGATAATTTCTATGTAAAAGTAAGCGTTAATGTTTATGATGCAGCAGCTACTACTCAAGTAGGAACAACAACTTCTGCAGCTGCAGTTTTTGGCGATGCTAGTGCAAATGTTCTTACAACACACACATATATCCAAAAAATCTCTAAAGCACAAGGAGATCAAAAAGATGATGCTTACCTTCCAAAGACTGTAACTTCTTATGAAGTAACTAAGGGTATACTTGATTCTGGCGATGCAGATGATGCATATGATGCAATCAATGCTGCAGATGATTTCTCAGTAGTTAATGGACAATTATTAGCTATAGTTAACTCTGGAGACAATGTTAAAGTAACTTCTATCGATTTAAAGAAAGATAAAGTTAACTTTGAAGGATCTAATAAGCCTACAAGCAGCAAAGTTGATGTTTACTTAGCTGAAAAGAATGATTCAGATGATGTTGATGTTGATGGCGATAAATCTTACGACATTGACGTAGACGGAAATGTATGGGTTGTTGCTGACGGAAAAATTTATGAATTTAAGAATAATGAAATGACTAAAATATATACTTGTGATTCTTCATTAGATTCTTTAAGCGTTTATGATGCAAACAACTTAATTGCTTGGGAAGAAGATGGAGATATATATTCAACTGTTAGTGGAACTAGTTCAACAGATCCTACTACACCAGTAGATCCAGCAAAAACTGGATGGGACAAGCTAGCAGATGGAACTTGGAACTTCTATGATTCAACTGGTACTAAAGTTGTTAACCAATGGGTTAACGATGGTGGTGTTTGGTATTACTTAAAAGCTGATGGTGTTATGGCTACTGGTTGGGTAAATGACAACGGTACTTGGTATTTCTTAAAATCATCAGGTGCTATGGCTACTGGTTGGGTAAATGATAATGGTACTTGGTACTTCTTAAACGCATCAGGTGCTATGGCTACTGGTTGGGTAAATGACAGCGGTACTTGGTATTTCTTAAAATCATCAGGCGCTATGGCTACTGGTTGGGTAAATGATAATGGTACTTGGTACTACTTAAATTCATCAGGTGCTATGCTTGCTAATACAGTTGTTGATGGTTATGTATTAGGAGCTTCAGGAGCTTGGATTAGATAATTAAATTAAATAGCTTATAAATTATAAAATAAACCTATAATAAATATCTTAAAGCTTGAATTTCTGCACGCTCTTAGCGGAAATTCAAGTAAAATTCCCAAATTTCTTTCTTAAATTTTTTGTATGTTGCTGGAGGTGAAAACTTCCAGCAACTCTTTTTTATAGGCTTTTTCAATTATAAGCTATTATCATTGATTTCAAAAATTCACCTGCACCTGCACATAATAAATTAATTTCTCATTGTATTTCCATAGATCTTTTCTTTTATGATTTCTTTGTAAAATGTATTGTTATATCTACCACCTCTGAACTGCTGCCAATTCTTATAGGTGGTCCCCATGTCCTTGCACCACTGGACACTATAACTTGAAGCTCTTTCATTTTTAAATAACCATAATCAACTTTAAAAACTTTATTTGTAATCAAGCTGAAGGGAAACATTTGTCCCTTATGTGTATGTCCAGATAGCTGCAAATCTACTCCAGCCTCTTCTGCTTCTTCTAAGTCAGTAGGCTGATGATCCAAAGCAATAATAGGCAGCTTTCTATCTATATCCTCCATTAGCACGGATACCTTCTTACGTTTCTGCCTGCTGATTCTTTCATAAAATTTATCTTCTCTTCCTATAATGTAAAAACTATCAGCTACTTTAATAGTGTTATCCCTAAGCACATTAACTCCTGCCTGCTTAAATCTCTCTATGCGGTATGCTGAATCACCTTTATCATCGTAATCATGATTTCCTAAAGAAGCATAAATTCCATATGTACTCTTTATCTTTTTAAAATTACATTCCTTAAGTTCAAGCTCCTTGGAATCTATATCACGGTTAGCATCTATAATGTCACCTGCAATTAATACAATATCAGGCTTTATTGAATTAATTTTATCTACTAATTTTTTCATGCCCTTATCCTGCAGACTGCCAAGATGAATATCTGATAAAAGTGCTACGTGCAACTCTTCCAAAGTGCCAGCTTCTTTAGGAATCTCTATATCATATGAAGTTACTTTTAAATTCTTTGCATTTATACTTCCATAAGCAAGCAGACCTAAAACAATAACAAGCAGCAGCAGACCAGCATTGAAGGAACTAATAAAATCAATATCTATACTCTTATTAAGTAGCCCAATTATCCTAAATATAGTAATAAATATTGTGAGATAGACCATTGATCCAAACCAATACGAAGAGGCTAGATAAGAACTCTTCTGCAAATAACGCGGCAAATAGCGGTTCCATATTACTCCTATTAAGCTCCCTGCTACAAGCAAAGAGAAAATAATCCAATATACATTTTCACTTACAAAAGGCATTTCTATAAATATAGTATTCCAAAGCCAGGCTCCAATATAATAGTTTATACCTCCAAACAGTGCTATTACTGCACCTATAATAAAATAAAATCCCATGCTCATACAGCTC
>JAEZKY010000304.1 GCA_023435985.1 Bacillota bacterium
GCCTTAAATTTGCTGAATGGAATTTAAAATATCCACTACAAATTATAACTCTTATAAATGAAAAAAATATGTCAGTTGTGAGCATAAAGCATACTCACATTTTTTTAAAGAATTTATTTCCTAATTCTGTTTGCATATCATATGAAGGGAATTTTGTAATAGTATATGATTATATTGATGATAAAAAAATGTATCAAGTTAAATTGAATAAATTAGATGAACTTTTAATCAATACTAAAATGCTATGTGGAATCAGCCAACCTTTTAATGATTTATTTGATATTAATAAATACTATAAAGAATCACTCAAATCAATAGAATTAGGTAAGCACTTAAATAAGGATAAGTCTATTTTTTTCTATAACTCTTATATTTTACAATATATTTTTTCTTTATGTTCAAATCAAGAGTCCCTTAAAGAGCTTTGCAGTCCTTCAATTTTTAAGCTTATTGCTCATGACAATAAATACAAGACAGATTATATAAAGAGTCTTTATTCATATGTTATGAATTTTAAAAATTCATCAGAACTCGCAAACTTAATGCATATACATAGAACTACATTATATTATAGGATTTCTAAAATAGAAGAAATATTGGATGTTGATTTGAATAATATAGATGAATTTTTCAGTATATATTTATCGTTTAAAATATTAGAATATCTTGGTGAGAATTTTAATAATAATTAATCTATTTTTAAAACAACTAACAGTGGGAAGCTGAACTTTCACAAAAACTTAATGAAATGGTTAAAAAGTTTAAGCTATAAGCCAGTTATATTGAGTTAAATACTAATAAAACATTATAATTAGATTTTAGGTTAAACATATTTATAAAAATAAAACAAGATATATCTGATAATCCTTGTTTTCTACTAAGTACAGATATATCGTTAGATAATAAACTATAATCTCTTACTATGAAAAACGCTGGAATATTGAAACAAGCTACAGATATCATAAATAATCTCTTGATTTTGATGAGTTTCAAGTCGGATCCTCGAAATCAATCATTAGATATTGGATCATGGTATTTCTAACACATGCTTTTCTGGAGATTTTCAGAGTAAAAAATAGTAAAACTCTCAAATTAAAAACTTTAGAAGATACAATATCTTACTTCCGTGACAACTATTTGGTACAAATGGTTAGTTTTGCACATGCCTGTGCAGATAACTGGAAGGTTTAGATTCAGTTATTTCCAAATTAGGACTAGTAGCTTAAACTTTTCCTATTAAAAATCCAAGCAAAAAACTTGGATTCCACTAACTCACTTTATTAATCTGAATTTGTTTTTGTATTTGAAGCATTAATCCATATTTTAATTCATGAGCTGGAATTGGAACTATTTTATTAGTCTTTTTATGCTGCATAATAATATGATCTCCGCTTTGTCTAACCTGCTTGTACTCATGTTTTTCTGCTAAATCAATCATATCCTTATAATCAAATATTTTAGAATAATCTTTTTTCTGACTTTCCTTAAGCTTCTTAATAAGCTCATATTGCTCATCATCATATTCCTTATTTCTCGCATCAATTATTTTTTTAATTGCCGTAAGGTCCCAATAATTTTCTTGCAGCACTTCAATTTCACCCATAGAGTCCATATCAAATATAAATGACATATTAATAAGCTTTGCTGTAAATACATCCATCCTTCTTCTAAACATAAATGCATCTTTCTTTGACGTTAAATATCTACTTGTAATATCAATCATTGAGCATTTTACTTCTGCTGCTTCATTTGCACAAGTATACATATATTTTCTTATTTCATCTTCAGCTTTTTCATAATCTTCTTTCACCTCTATATATAATTTTATTAACCTCTCTATTTCTTCTTCTAGCTTTTCTCCAACGATAGCATATGCATTTAATTTATCCAATAAGTTACCTATTGAATGTTTCAAACCATAAGCTTTTGTATAAACATCATCTAATATATCATTTTTATATTCATCAAACTTGGCTATAATATCTAATACCTTATCTGTATTTTCTTTTTCCAACTGATTAAATTTTATTATCCAGTTCATTACCAATACCTTCTCCCATAAATACTTTTCTCTTTTCACATCAAATTCCATATATTGTATTATAATTATACTAATTTTTACCATTAGCATCAATATATTAATGAAATTGTTTACTTAGATTGAAATATAAATTTATTCAAGTACTGGTATTCCTAAAAAGAACGAGATATTAGTTATTATTGCATAAATCTTCTTTTGGATAAAAAGTTTATTACAAATAATAGCCTTAAGCTTTTCATCGACTGAATTAAGTCAGTACCACCTTCCCATATTGATACAAAGTTAAAGGATTTTAGGGTTAGAAATGCACTCTTTGTTTAACACATGTAATATATTTGTAAATTTTCAATTATGTGATATATAATTGAATAAAAGAGTAATTATATAATATGGTGAATTAATGGGGGGATAATTAATGTACACAGACGGTTTTGCCAGAGTAAATAACACAAGTCTTTATTATGAAATGACTGGAGACGGAGAAGTTATAGTCTTGCTCCATAGTGGTCTTACCGATTTAAGACAGTGGGATGAACAATTTGACCTTTTAGGAAAACATTTTAGAGTTATAAGATACGATATAAGAGGATTTGGAAAGTCTGACAGACCAAATGAACCATTTTCACATTTTGAAGATTTAAAAGCATTATTTGACTATCTTAACATTAAGAAGGCACATTTGATTGGTGTATCTATGGGGGGAGGTATTGCAATTGACTTTACCCTTCAATATCCAGAATTAGTTAAGAGTTTAATATTGAGTGGTCCTTCTTTAAATGGATATAATTTCACAGTTGATGATGAAAGTAAGTTAATGTCTTTGGCTGTAATGTCAATAGCAAGGAAAGATAAAGATTTTTATAAATCAGTAGAGTTCATGCTTGATAATCCTATGTGGAGGCAAAGTAATCCAAGGGCTCGTCAATGCTTGAAAAATATGTTTTTAGATACATCATTAGAATGGGCATTGGAAGATATAGAGAAAATAATCATCCCTCCTGCGTCAGAAAGACTTTGGGAAATATCCCAAAAAATATTACTAATTATAGGTTCAGAAGACTCTCAACCTATTAAAGAAATAGCAGGAGTATTTGAGTCACATATTACTACAGTAAAAAAAGTTGAAATAAAAACTACTGGACATCTACCTAATTTAGATAAGCCAGATGAATTTAATAAAATTATGTTGGAGTTTTTAAATAATAACAAAGAAGGAAATTAGATTAAAAATGCTTCATACTATATATTCAAAAACATTTTTTATCAGCACTATTCTTTAACATAGCCTTAGGTTTAAATATATCTCATGTTAAAGTTAATCTTATAGACAAGAATGGCTTGAATTTTTTACTCATCATATTTAAATACATCCCATGTTAAGGCTAATCCAAAGCAAATTTAATACTCGAATCTATTTAAATTACTATACTATAAATTCATTATCGCAACTTATATATTTAAAGATTTCGTCAAACATTTTTATTTATTAGATATAAGAACCTTTATATGTTTAACGCATATGTGCCCTTTTGCAAAATATGTTATACTAAACATTATAAGGATATCGGTGTATTTTACCAACCTTAGTACTCACATGAATAAAAACTTTCAATAATATAATGTAAAAAACAGGAGGAATTATTATGTCACTTGAATCGGTAAGAAATTATTTTAAAAAGTGGAAGATGGAAGATAGAATACTGGAACTTCCTATATCCAGTGCAACTGTGGAAGAAGCAGCAACAGCTATTAATTGTGAAGAGAAAGAAATTGCAAAAACAATGTCGTTCAAAATTAATGATAAGGCAATTTTAATTGTGATGGCTGGAGATGCAAAAATTGATAATTCTAAGTACAAAGCGCAGTATCATACAAAAGCAGTAATGCTAAAAGGTGATGAAGTGGAGCAAATAACAGGACATCCTGTTGGAGGTGTATGTCCCTTTGGAATTAGATCTGACATTGAAGTATATTTAGATGAATCACTAAAGAGATTTGTAAAAATATATCCTGCATGCGGCAGCAGAAATAGTGCAATAGAACTTTCTCTTGAGGAATTAGAAAAATACTCTAATTATAAAGAATGGATTGATGTTTGCAAAGGTTGGAATTAACAGTATGAGTATATAAAAAAATATAACCTGCCCTCTTGTTAATAAGTATTTTGTTATACTCATCTATATTCCATAAACCAAAAACTTCTGGCATTCATTTCTCCCATTCCAACTCCAAAGACAAGATATGCCGTATACTCTGAATGAAGTATCATCCTCTAAAATATCTACCTATATCTTATCTCCTAATAAAGCCTTACTTTTATACGGAGTTATTATAGGCTTAATATTTATTAATTACATAGTTGAATACAATTTAAAACTCTCCTTAATTTCTTCTTTTGATATTCCTGTTCGTATAACCTGACCTTGTTATATATCCCTCATAGTTGTTGGAATGTCCAATATTTTAAGTCTCCCCCTTCATTTTTAAAATATTCGAACTCATACTTATTTTTTTACTTGAGTTATCCATTGAATAAAATTTCAAAAAATGTTGCTACGAAAAAAGTAGCATGATATACTATTTGTAGCGTGCTACTTTTTTTGTAGCGCAAATATCAAATATATATTAGAAAGAGGTGCAGTTATGCCAGTAATTACTATGAAAATGAAAAAAACTCAACCTGAAAAGAAAAAGGAATTAATTGAAAAATTAACTTCTGTAGCTGCTGAAGTTACTAATTCTCCAGCAAGTTCTTTCACTGTCTTTATTGAGGAATATGATGCTGATAGTATTGGTATCGGTGGTCAAACATTGGCTGAAAAATTAGCTAACAAATAAGCTAACAAATAAGCTAAAAATACTTAAGTTCCTCCCTTTTCTATGACGAGGGAGGAGCATTTCACAAATTTATATTTAGAGATATTTCTTAAGGAGGATTTAATATGTCAGTTCCATATCCAGGTAAACCCGTTAGGGGATCTAAATCCGGTGTCCCGATTATGGCTCTCTTTGATCTTTTAGGTAAGAATTGGGCAATGGGTATCATTTGGAATTTACAGGAGGGCGCTTCTACTTTTAGAGAACTTCAGAAACGGTGTGAGTCAATCTCTCCTACAATATTAAATAACCGTATCAAAGAACTTAGAGAAGCCGATATTGTAGAGCGAACTAATGATGGTTACCAATTAACTACACGCGGAAAAGAACTCATGGAGTTATTGCGTCCATTTGGAGAATGGTCACGTACTTGGTCTGAAGAAGTATTCAATTATTCAAAGACACTAGATAGTTAGATACGCTCTTATGCAATAAGATGATTATAAAGACAAATTAAGTCATATAAAATATTGGTGTATGGTTAATTTTACAGTAATACAGTTTTTATAAATGTATAGATATCAAAAAAACTATAAGGTGTTAACACTTTATAGTTCTTTATATCAATAAACGAACAAATGACCCTCTTTTGAAACAACTCTATCAAATACTTTCTTTGCATCTGCACAATAGATTTTGTCCAGATTTCTTCCCCTTGCAAATTCGTTAATATCAGTATAATTAATATTTCAATCTATGAATTTCCCTACATCCTTTTCTTTATACAATTCTGATATCATGCACAACGAATCATTATCATTCAAAATATTAAGAATTAAAGCTTTTACCACTTGCTCCGGTGATAACTTACATTTTACTACTTCATTTATATACATCTCATGTTAAAGTTAATCCAAAGCAAAACAGCTATTTCTTAATACCAATGATATTATTAAATCACCTCATAATCAACTTTCACATAAAATTTTACCATCAGTCTAATGAATTTGAAGTAAACCTTAAGTTGATATCTTCACTAGAACTTATAAAATTACAAAATATATTTTAACGCAATATATTTATACAATATATCAAAATAGTTAATGTTATATTTCTTCTAACAATATAAAATATATTTGTAATATTGAAAATGGTTTCATTAAGTGGTTCAATATTTTCTCAAGCAACCCATAGTTAACCAACCAAATCAGTTGTGCTTACCTTCAAGTACAGCTGATTATAAACTTTATTATTTTACATATGAAAATGAGGTGATATTTTGTTAGGCAAAAATTTTATGCTAAACGGGGAGACAGCTAGGGTTCTTTATAATGATATTGCAAAAGGTGCTCCGATTTATGACTTTCACTGTCATCTTTCCTCTAAAGAAATTTATGAGGATAAAGTATTTAGCAATATTTCTAAGATTTTTCTTGAGTTTGACCATTATAAATGGCGAGCCATGAGATATGCTGGTATACCTGAAAAGTATATTACTGGTAATGCATCAGATGATTTTGATAAATTTAAGATGTGGGCAAGAACCTGCGAAAGGTTAATAGGAAGTCCACTATACCATTGGACTAACCTAGAGTTAAAAAACTTTTTTGGCATTAATGAAATTTTAAAAGAGAGCAACGCAGAAAAAATATATGATTATTGCAATAAAAAAATACAATTAGAAGCTTTATCTCCAATAAAGTTCATAAAAAACTCTAATGTGAAATTAATTTGTACAACTGATGACCCTTCTGATAATTTAGAATATCATAAGAAACTTGCAGAGAAGAAAGATTTAGGATTTAAGGTGCTTCCAACTTTCAGACCTGATAAGGCTCTTAATATTTTAAATGAAGGATTTATAGATTATTTAAATACCTTATCAGAAAGGTCTTCAATTAAAATTTCTAGCTCTTATACAACATTAATTGAAGTGTTAAAAGAGCGTATAAATTATTTTCATGAGGCAGGATGCAAGCTTTCTGATCACTCCCTTGAGAGTTTATCTTATTTCTCTACTACAGAAGAAGAAGTATCAGAAATTTTCAAAAGAAGATTATACTTAGATAAGATATCTCTTGAAGATGCTGAAAAGTTTAAGTTCTATACTCTTAAACTTCTTGCTAAAGAATATCATGAAAAAGGATGGGTCATGCAGCTTCATATAGGAGCTATGAGAAATAACAATGAAACAATGTGTAAAAAGCTTGGTTATGATTCAGGTTTTGATATTATGAATGATTTTAATATAGCTGCTTCTTTGTCAAAGCTTCTTAATGAAATTAATGAAAATTCTGGACTTCCAAAAACGGCAATTTATACTTTAAATTCAAAAGATAATATTGTTCTTTCCTCCCTTCCCCACTGTTTTGGAGAAGATGGAATTAAAGGAAAAGTCCAATTTGGTGCTGCCTGGTGGTTTATTGACCATAAAGAAGGTATTTACGAACATTTAAAATCTATAGCAAGCCAAGGAATGTTAGCTTACTTCATTGGTATGCTTACAGACTCAAGAAGCTTTTTATCTTATGCAAGGCATGAGTATTTTAGAAGGATATTATGCAACTTTATAGGTACACTTGTTGACAATGGAGAATTTGAAAATGACTATGAACTTCTCAAAGAAATCACTGAAGGCATCTGCTATAAGAATATTAAAAATTATTTAGAGTTGGAGGATTAATAATATGAAGTTATCATTTAGATGGTATGGAGCTGACGATGCTGTTAAGCTTCAATACATTAGACAAATTCCAAGTATGGACAGTATTGTAACTGCCATTTACGACGTTCCTGTAGGAGAAGTTTGGAGCAATGAAAGTATAGTTAAATTAAAAGCCGAAGTTGAAGGTGCTAACTTAAAATTTGATGTTATTGAAAGTGTTCCTGTACACGAAGACATAAAGCTTGGCTTACCTACAAGAGACAAATATATTGAAAATTATAAAGAAAACATAAGACGTCTTGCAAAAGCTGGAGTTAAAGTAATCTGTTATAACTTCATGCCTGTATTTGACTGGACTAGAACTCAGCTTGATAAAGTTTTAGAAGATGGTTCAACTGCTCTTGTTTATTATAAAGAGCAACTTGAAAAAATGGATCCTCTTACTGGTGAATTATCACTTCCAGGCTGGGATTCAAGCTATACAAAGGATCAACTTGCAGATTTATTTAAACAATATTCAAAGGTTGATGAAGAAACTTTATGGAGTAACTTAGAATACTTCTTAAAGCAAATTATTCCAGTTGCGGAGCAAAATGATATTAAGATGGCAATTCATCCAGATGATCCTCCATATAATATCTTTGGACTTCCAAGAATAATCACAAATGAAAAGAATTTAGATAGATTCTTAAAGTTAGTTGACAGCAAATACAACGGACTTACTTTCTGTACCGGTTCTCTTGGATCAGCAAGCTTTAATAATATTGTTAAGATGGTAGACAAATATTCTAGCCAAGGGCGTATTCACTTTATGCATGTTAGAAATGTTAAGCTTCTTGAAGATGGAAGCTTTGAAGAAAGTGCTCACTACTCATCTTGTGGTTCATTAGATATTGTTGAAATCATGAAAGTGCTTCATAAAAATAAATTCGATGGATATCTTCGTCCAGATCACGGAAGAATGATTTGGGGAGAAACTGGAAGACCTGGCTATGGTTTATATGACCGTGCTTTAGGTGCTATGTATATTGCAGGAATATGGGAAACTATAGAAAAAACTAATAAATAAAGGAGAGATGTAAAATGAAATTACCTTTTAATGTAGATTTAAATAACAAAACTGTCGTTGTAACTGGTGGAGCTGGAGTACTTGGAAGCTCTTGGGTTGACGCTCTAGCTGAATGCGGTGCAAAGGTTGCAATCTTAGATAGAAGCATAGAAAGTGCTGAAAAGAAAGCTGCTGAAGTTGTAGCTAATGGAAAAATAGCTATAGGTGTCGAAGCTAACGTTCTTGATAAAGCAAGTCTTAAAAAAGCTCATGAAGTTATTTTAGAAAAGTTTGGTCCTTGCGACATTTTAATAAACGGTGCTGGTGGTAATCATCCAAAAGGAACCACTACTAAAGAATACTTATACGAAGAAGATTTAAAAGAAGAAAACAAAGATCTTGTAACTTTCTTCGATCTTGATGAAGATGGAATAAGATTTGTATTTGACTTAAACTTCCTTGGAACTTTACTTCCATCACAAGAATTTTCAAGAGATATGATTGGAAGAAAAGGCTGCAGCATTATTAATGTTTCATCAATGAATGCTTTCACTCCTCTTACAAAAATACCAGCATACTCAGGTGCCAAAGCTGCAGTATCAAACTTTACTGAGTGGCTAGCTGTCCATATGTCAAAGGTTGGTATAAGAGTTAATGCTATAGCTCCTGGCTTCTTTGTAACAAAGCAAAATGAAGCACTTCTTAAAAATCCAGATGGAAGCTATACTGAACGTTCTCATAAGATTTTAAACGCTACTCCAATGGGAAGATTTGGTGAAGCTGAAGAACTTGTTGGTGCACTTCTATTCTTAGTAAACGAAGAAGCATCAAGCTTTATAAATGGTATAGTTATCCCAATTGATGGTGGTTTCTCAGCTTACTCAGGAGTTTAATAAAAAAATAAACTGATTGTAAAAAGTAGCAGACTAATATTATTAATGTATTAAATGCCATACCTCCATAAATGAACAACTTAATTAGATAATATTTTAGTTCTGTTACTTTTCACATATACAAATCTTACTCTAATATTTAGGATATCATGAAAAAAGACGCCTTTGTTTTATATTCCAAATGTGTCTTTTGTGGATTTTTCATGATCTACCTAATTAATTATACTTAAATATAGTAGCTTAAGTGTATATTTTGATATCTATTCAAATGCATTCTCTTTCTAATTCCTAAACATTAAATTGATAGGTTTATATGTTTTTTCCTCTTTCTCTAAGAAAGTTCAGTATTTTACTCTTATTTGTATTCATGATAAGAGACTCTGGCATATTTACTTCCTTTAATAATTTTTCAGCTTCATTAAATCCGCCAATAGCAAAGCATGAATGTGCATCACTGCCAACTACAATTTTTACACCATATTCTTTACAAAGCAATGCAATCTTTTTGCAAATTACATCACTTCCTTTTCTCTTAACAGAGAATGATTTATTATTTATTTCTATAAGTATATTTTTTTCTTTTGCTTTTATTACTATTTCTTCTTCATATATAGGGAACTTTGGATTTCCTATATGACCTAAAATATGTAAGTTAGAATTATCCATTGCTTTTAAAAACATTGTGGTATAAGTTTCCGGACTCTTTCCTGTTTCTACAACAGGATCATGGAGACTTCCTATAATAATATCAAGCTTTTCTTGCTTTTCAATTGACAAATCTATATTACCGCTTTCATCAAGAATATTTGCTTCACAGCCATAAAGCATTGTTACTCCATATAGTTCTCTTGGCATAGTATCAAAAGTTCCAAAATACCACTCATGTGGTGCACCTGGCATTTTAGGTCCATGATCAGTTATTCCTAATAGCTCTAAACCTATTTCACTAGCATATTTTGCATTTTCCATTGTGGTACAATGAGCATGTCCACTGTTTATAGTATGAGTGTGTAAATCAAAAACATATTTCATAAAATCTCTTCCTCTATTTAATTTATTTATATAAGTTCTAATTGATTCTATACATTTTCTAAGTACCTATTTTAAAAAATTTCGAAGGAATTTCATCATTAATTGTTAATTGTCAAATGTACATTGTTAATTAGAGTATATATTTAGCTCATATAACTTATAATTGCTGTAAAAAACAATTAGCAAAAGTTATAACCTTATTCTAGTTTATAACTTTTGCTAAAATATATCATCTACTATTCTGATTATTTTTATAACTTTTTTGCATTTCTATCTATATAAGTTCCGATAATAAGTTCATACTACTATTGATTCTATAAGGTTAAGTACTAAATCTGTACTATAAGCTTTTTAACCCAACTTATATATCTGTCCTACTGATTGAATTTAGATATTAATTTTTAGGTACTTCATTCAATTCCCTATTAATAACAGGTAAAACTTCTTTTGGTATATTTAATTGTGTGATTTTAGACATCCTATCTATAGATGTTACACCCATCATTTCCTGCATTCTTGGGCTATCTGCCATAGCGCCAAAATACTTCAAAAATATTGCCTTTGCAGCTTCATTATCATACAATTCTTGTATTGTATCAAAAGTTGAATAATATCCTTCTTTAAGATTAACTTCTTGAACATTAGTTAAATCAAATTTTTCAAACCAATTAGTTACAAGATTCTTATCTTCAACTTTAACATATATATAACTTTTATCCACTTCAGAAACATGATTAATTATCATATGATCTTCATAAATAATATCTGCTTTGTCATAACCTTCAGCTCTTATGCTGTTTTCACCTTGGACTAATTTAACATCCTTGAAGGTCTTAATTGCTTCATTTGAATTAATTTCACCTATAAATTCTTCATTAACAAAAAGTTTAATAGTATCTAAATTTGATATTACAGTTATGCTATTTAAAGCTTCATGCCTGTTAACAAATCTCTTTCCTGCTAAATGAACAAAAGGAACCTTTGACCAATTAGCCTTATATAAATAAAAAGCATCTTTTTTTATCTTTCTATCTATAGTAACAAAGCCTTTTTGATTTTTCCCCTTTTCACCGCCTTCATTTCTATTAGCACTTCCAAAATCGAACATATTCCAAACATATCCTCCTAAAACGAAAGGTTTTTCATTAATTGTCTTAAGTGCATTATCATGGAATAACATTTGATATTCTTCTGTATAATCCTTAACTATTGGATTATAAGAATGGAACTTAGGATTAGTATCTACCCCATATTCTGAAACTAAAACTGGAATATTTGGCCTTGTCTCATGGAATTTATCAAGTCTCTCTCCTAAGTCCTCCAATTTTCCATAATACCAGCCATAATATAAATTATAACCAAGCACCTCAGTTATCTCATTTAATGAACTTTCATCTTCAACTGAATAAATATTAGCTGAAGCTGTAACTCTGCTTGGATCTAGCGCTTTAGCTATAGCTTCAAGTTCTCTAACTTTTTCATAAATCTTTTCATTATCTACTGCTATAGTAATTTCATTTTGTACTCCCCAGCAGTATATTGAACTATGATTATATGCTTGTTTAATAAGCTTATCTAAATGCTCTTTAGCATTTTTATTTTCTTCATCTGTAGTTGTAGGTACACTTATAAACGGAATTTCTGCCCATACAAGCATTCCCTCGCGGTCACAAAGCTTATAGAAATAATCATCATGTTGATAATGTGAAAGCCTAATACTGTTTGCTCCTATTTCTTTAATTAAAGACATGTCTAAATCCATATGTTCTTTTGTTATGGCGTTTCCAACTCCACCAAAATCTTGATGACGGCTGACCCCATTTAATTTTACATGCTTACCATTTAGAAATACTCCTTTATCTGGTGTGATTTCAATTTTTCTAAAGCCTATTTCTATATCTCGCACATCATAAACTTCTTTATTACAGATTAATTCAGCTTTTAAGGTATAAAGATAAGGATTTTCTATTCCTTGCCAGCAAATTATATCTGATATTTGTTCCAACAATTCAAAGTCAAAAGCATTTTCTACTTCAATATCAATAATTTTATTTAATACTGCTTTTTGTTCCATGTCGCTAAGGGTGAATTTTATTTGTACATTTTCTAATTTAGCTGCTTCATTTATAACTCTACCCTTTATTTTAAGTCCAAATGTATTTTCACCAATACTGTTTTGAGTTAAATATATTCCATCTCTGCTACCATCTAGCAATTCAAAATGTACAGCTTCAGTTATTATAAGGTTAACATCACGATATAAACCACCATAAAAAGTAAAGTCAGCCATTAACGGATACACATCTTCATGTCTGCTGTTATCCACCATTATAGCTATAAGATTGTCTCCTGACTTTATAAAGGAATTTAAAGCAACTCTATACATTGAAAATCCGCATTTGCTGCTTCCTGCCAATTTTCCATTTATATATACTTCCGA
Organism: Bacillota bacterium; assembly: GCA_023435985.1. GTDB lineage: Bacteria > Bacillota > Clostridia > Clostridiales > Clostridiaceae > Clostridium. The sequence goes on from JAEZKY010000304.1 coordinate 12,937, forward strand.
AACATTACTAGCTGCGCCTATTTCTAGAAATATATTTTTCTTAAGCTCTTCCTCACTAATATTAATTTTTCTTTGATACCAGCATTGACCTCTGTAAAATCCTTCTCCAGATTGACCATCCTCTGCATTCCAAGAGTGAGGAAGTTTTACATCTTCTGCCTCATTAAATTCTTCTGTCGAATTTTTTAAATCATTTATTTTTGTGAATTTCCACTTTTCATTTAAATTAATTATTTTCATATTCTTCACCTATTCTGATATAATATTTTGTTAATTAATTATATAATAAGGATATTGTTTACACACTGTTTAAAATTAACATGAATATGTCTTTTATTAATATGAAAATATCGATACCTCAAGCTCTTCTTAAAATATATATAAGTTGCATTAAAGACATTTCAATACATATCATGCATTTTAATGTGCTGCTAATTTTGTAATGTAACGACATTATTACAACTTATATAGATTGTGTTATTAACCTGATTTATAATTATTTAATATTCTGTTTCTATAATCTATAGGAGTACAACCATATTGTTTTTTGAATACTTTATAAAAATAACTGTTATTTGTATAACCTATTTCATTAATTATTGTCTCTATAGTCATATTAGTATTTTCAAGCAAATTACAGACTTCTGCCATTCTAATTTCCATAAGCAAGTCTTTTAAATTCTTTCCAAATTCTTTTTTAATAAGGTTACTTAAATAACTGGGATGAAAATGAAAATGTTCAGCCATTCTTTTTAGATTGGTATCTGCAAAATTTTCTCTCAAATAATTAAAAACTTCTTCTTTTATTGCTTTATGGGATTCATTAATGAATTCTTCATTATTATTCTCAGTTATAGCTCTTGAAAGCTCCGCAAAAAGTATTAACAAATACCCATTTATTGCAGCTTTGGATTTTGTGCTTTCTGAAAAATATTCTATTAACAAATTCTGCAGAATCATATGTAAAGTTGTTTCTTCTTTAACATGATATTTTATAAAATTTTGTGTAGTATTCATTGAATAAAGAGTATTAACAATAAAATTTGAAATATAGTTATCATCAGAAAGAAGATGCATAAACACCCCGTCAAAGAATTTAGAAGTAAGTAACATATTTATTATTATATCATTTTTACTAATTGCTTCTGATGAATGTTTAGTATTCTTATCAAAAATACAAAAGTCCCCTTTTTTCATCTTATATTTTTGTCCCTCAATACTTTGCACAAATTCGCCCTTCAAGACATATACAATTTCAATATATTCATGTCTATGCTCACTAATATTGCAATATCTAAGTTTTCTTTTTATTACAAATTTTGACTCAATTAGCTCCTCATTTGGAAAAGACGTGTTTATACCTTCTTTATCCTCATTAATAATTATCTTACTCCCATTATCATATTCACCTATATTGGAACTAAGACTATAATTGCTTCTTATTATATTCTTTTCTGCATTTGTATCTTCATCTAAATATTTAATCAGTTCATCAAAGCCGTTAATTTTCATAAGTCTTATCTCCTCTAACAGTTCTTATTAATATTTAATACAGGGGTAAGCTAATAATCTTCTTTAAAATAACTTCTATATTTATGATTTTCCTCAAAAATCGCCATCAACCGGTTTTTACTTCCACTTAAGTAATCTAATAATAATGGTTCAATTGCTACACTATCTTTATTTTTTATTATAGAAAAAATTTTTTCGTTCTTGTCAAAAAAATAATCATTGCAGTATTTTAAGTCTGGTAGAAATCTAAATCTATTATAATGACTACTTATCTTAAGTATAATTTTCCAAATTCTCTTTAAATTCACGCCCGAAAATATTATCTCATGAAAATTACTATCCAATAGATTGAATTCCATTTTTTTATCTTGCTTTTCTAAAGTAAACTTCTGCTCCATCAAATTTCTCTCAAGTTCTATTAACTTTTCTTTTTTAAAACTATCACAAGCCAATTTTAGTGCTTCTTTTTCTAAATGATAGCTCATAAAAAATGCTTCTTCAATATATTCCATTTTCAATAGAGAAATATATGTACCTTGCTGAGGTTTTACTTCTACAAGATCTTCTTCTCCTAATCTAATTAATATTTCTCTAATAGGAGTTCTTGAAATACTTAATTGTTGCACCAACTCTGATTCATTAATTTTTTGACCGGGCCTAATGACATAATATTGCTTTTTAAAACTCTATATGCATATTCTTTAGGGTTTTCGTTTTTTAACCTTTCTTGAAAATTCATAACTACCCCACTTTAACATATTAAACTGCAATTTTCCCAAAATTGATTATTTAATCCATGCTCCATCATTACCTAATGCATATCCATCAACACTAGTATTGGCTAACATAGCTCCTGATGCATCACAATAGTACCAATTTCCATTATCTTTTACCCATCCAGTTTGCATATCTCCAGATGTATTTAAATAATACCAAGTTCCATTATCATTTATCCACCCTGTAGCCATAATTCCATTAGACTTTAGATAATACCATTTTTCATTATCTTTTATCCATCCAGTCTCCTTAGTTCCATCGGACTTAATATAATACCAAGTATTATCTGTATTTTTTAACCATCCAGCTTTAGCTGCATCTCCAACTACTACCGCTGCTCCAGTCGTTGTTGTATTTCCGGTTACTGCTCCGTTTTGAGTTGTACTTCCAGCTGCTCCTGCTACTGGTTTATTATATACAATTGAATAAACTCCCTTATCTTGGTTCCATGCAATCATATTACTAGTTCCACTCATAGATATTCTATTAATAGAATCATCTACTCTATACTGTTTTACAAAAGATTCTTGAACTTGATCATATGCATAAACATATCCGTCACTTACAACCCATAAATTACCACCCGGTTTTGCAATGGAGCCTGAACCCATTTCAATATCTAGGCTATCCACATCACTCATGTCTACATATTTAAATCCGTTCTTTTGTTTTAAACTAATAGTTTGTGCGGATACTTTATTGTTTGTAATATCCAAAAATAAACTAGTTATGCCTTTCATTCCACTTAATATCATTGGTTGAGCATATCTACTACCGGTTCTAAGTCCTAACACATCTTCACTATCTCCATTCTTATCTGCAACAAAATAAAGTTGTGAAGTCTTTGGATACTTAATTCCATCTATTGTATCTGAAGCCGCTGCTTTTGAAAAATCATGTATTACAGTTACAGAACCATCCGAATTAGTTGTTAATTTATGCTTCTTATCGCCGCTTCCGAACATCACTTCCCCTGTTACAAGTTGATATGAGCTATCTGGGTCGCCTTTTTGTTTTCTGTATATATAGAGATTAGCTGATCTATACATATCACTATACCCCTCAGATAAGAACGAATTTTCCCTAAGTTCTCCTTTTAACTCATAAGTTATCCCATCCTCTTTTATATCATATGTATCATGAGTATTCTGCATTGTAACGCTAGCACTTGTTGTTGAAACTTTAAGATCTCCTAAGTTGTAATCTGCATCAACATAATTTCCATCTAAATCAGAATACACCATTGAATCTGATTCAGGATTATTATTAAGCTTATCGTAAATACAAGCTTGGCTGTCATCTAACTTATACTTATAATGCATCCATTGTCCTGAAAAGCCATCGAGATATGGATAACGTATATCTGCTCCAGCTCGCTTTGAAGCTGCTGTAGGGGCTGTAGTTGCATAAAAATCTTTATCAAATCTTCCGTCATTATCGTCTTTAATTTTATTTTTTAATTTCCTTGCTGCATTATCAAGCTGACTTTGATTCAAATCATCATCTACTATTTTGAAGTTGTTACTCGCATCTAAGTATTCTTCATCATAATCATCAACGGGGATATAAATACCCTTAGCTGGATCGCCAAATGTTGTCTTATAATCACTGGAATCTACACCATCTATTTTATTAAACTTTCCATCAACTGTAGCACTGTATATACTTGTATCATCATCTTCAGTTTTATATCCATAAACTAAAAACACACCGTTTCCATAAGCTTTAGCATCTTCAACAGTTCCATCTAGTGTTTCAACTTTCTTAACTTCGTCAGCCATTGCTGGTATCATTGACATGATTGATGTTGCAGCCACTATTAAAC
>JAEZKY010000313.1 GCA_023435985.1 Bacillota bacterium
ATTGAATTAATTGATGTTTTATGGCTTAAAGGAAATGCTATTGTATCTGCTTTCGAGATTGAAAGTACTACTTCAATTTATTCTGGGCTTTTAAGGATGTCTGACTTAATAGCAATGCAACCTAACCTCAATATCCCTTTATATTTGCTGGCTCCTGATGAAAGGAGGAATAAAGTTATTGCTGAGGTTAATAGGCCAACATTTTCTCGCCTTCAACCTCCACTTAATGAAGTTTGCCGTTATATATCTTTTTCAGAGCTTAAAAAGCGAATATATGAAGCTAAATCTTTTATAAGGCATCTTAAGCCTGAATTTCTTGAGGATATTTCAGAATCCTGTGAAACTGAAGATATTTGATAGCTTAACAAAATAATTAATTTTTAATTAAGCCATGATGTATAGAAAAAAATAAAGGAGAAATACGCTATGGAAAGAGATAATAACATAATAGGTAGTGTTATTCAAAGATCAATTGTTTTAAATGACATATCCCCCATCATAAGTATAGCAAGTGTCCCTTCTGTAGATATAGGCCATATAGATTCAATGAAACATAAAATGAATGAAATTTTTGGTGTAACAACTAATGAATGTTTAACTGAATTAGAATATAATGACACATTAAAACGTGTTATGAATAAAGGTTTCTGGGAGGAATTATATGAAGTATATGACTCTCTGAATAACCATGAAAATGGTGAACTTAGGAACAATTATTCTCAATACGCTGCTAATTATTTTAAGAGCTTATATGAGGATAATATTTCTCTTTCAAAAGATGTGTTGCTTTGTCAACTTGGAAGGATAAACATTAATAATATAACAATTCCTTGGATTGCGCCTGAATTCCCTAAGGGTGCATTTCCAAGGAGAGAAGTAAATTATACAGATGATTTTTTAAAAAGCCATGAGTTAAATCCTGATATCTTTTTTTTATCGCTTAAAACTAAAATAGCTGCTGAAATGGTGCCTTTTAGAATTGAAAAGACACTTAATGAAATTTATAAATATGACATCCCATTTGGACTGTCTCCTGAAACAAGTTCAGAATCACTTGGAAGAATTATTAACCTTACAGATAGGCATAATATAGCATTTGCACCTTTCGTAGCTGGTGCTTGGGGTGCATCAAATTCTTTAGCTAATGGAGATCCTGTTCTTGCTATAAAACTTGCTTTAGGTGGTGGAGCTGCTACAATTGTTTTTGTTGGAGTAAATTGCATTGTAGATTATATTACAGATTATATGGCTAAAAAAAGAGAAAACATTGAATAATTAAAATATTATAGAGTGTAAATGTTAAAATGCCTTTTGAAAAGCTCATTATTACATAGATATTGAAGGCAAAATTATGACTGAAATAACAATAAACTGGCACAATATCCGGCCAATAAACAACTCTACTAATGAAGGTTTTGAAGAATTTGTTTGTCAATTGGCTAGAAAAGAAGATATTCCTCATAAAAAAAGATTTATAAGAAAAGGAAAACCTGATGCGGGTGTAGAATGTTTTTGGATTCTTGAAGATGATACAGAATGGGCTTGGCAAGCAAAATATTTTACAGCAAGTTTAAATAATAATCAATGGGGTCAATTGGATGAATCAGTTAAAACAGTTATCCAAAAGCATGAAAATGTTAAAAAATACATTATAGCAATTCCAATAGACCCTGCAGATGCTAGGAGAGAAGATCAAACTTCTTTACAAGAAAAATGGGATAATCATATCGAAAAATGGGAAGGATGGGCTGAAGAAGAAGGCTTAAGAATAGAATTTATATCTTGGTGGTCTTCTGATTTAATAGAAAGACTTCAAAAACCTGAAAACGAGGGATTAACTTATTTTTGGTTCAATAAAGAAGAATTTACAGATGACTGGTTTAAAGAATATCTTGATATTGCAACATTTGATCTTGATGAAAGATATAGTCCTGAGCTTAATTTTGAATTAGAGATTGCACAGATTTTTGATGGGATTGCAAGAGATGAAAAATTCAAAAAAAAGTTTAATGATGAGCTAAATAAACTTATTAATCATTTAAATTGGAGTATTCTTCATATAAATGATGGAATAATCAAAGATCATAAAAATGAACTATATGAAAGTATTGGAACTTTAGTTAATCTATATCATGAACTTCATTTTGAAAATATGGATAAAATAGATTATGATGAGTTTATAAAAATTATTTCTAATGTTAGATCTATTATTTTTGAGCTTAAACCAACTTTAGAAAGTTTAATTATGGAAAAAAGCACTAATCAGGAAGATAGAAATAAATATGATGATTATTTAAATATTTTAAGAGATGTAAGCTTCCATTTACAGATGTTTAAAAATTTTATTGAAAGTAAAAGAGTTCAACTAGCCAATAATCCAGTTTTACTTCTAGATGGCGATCCAGGGGTGGGAAAATCACATTTATTTGCAGATGTTGCCAATAAAAGGGAAAATGAAGGTAAAAATACTATTTTATTGCTTGGACAGCATTTTACAACGGGTGAAGATCCATGGACACAAATATTTAAAGAATTGAAGATTAATTGTCGATTAAATGAATTTTTAGGGGCGTTAGAGTCAAAAGCCCAAACCCAAGGCTCAAGAATTCTAATATTCATTGATGCAATTAATGAAGGAAATGGGCGAAATCTTTGGCCTAACCGTATTTCCGGATTTATTAGAAGCTTAATCCCATATAAATGGTTGGGATTAGCATTATCGATTCGATCAGAATATGTAAATCGTATAGCGCCAAAAGATAAGCCTATAAATAATTTAATTATCCGTGAAACACATGAAGGCTTTAGAAATGTTGAATATGATGCTACGAAACTATTTTTCGAAAGTTATAACATTGAACTGCCTACAGTTCCTTTTTTAAACCCAGAGTTTCAAAATCCATTATTTTTAAAACTTTTTTGTGAAAGTATTAATAAATCAAAACTTACTAGAATTCCAGTTAACTTTCAGGGAATTACACAGATTATTAATCTATTTATTAAAGCGATAAATGCTAGATTAGCAATCGAATTTGAGTATCCAGATAGTATTAATGTAGTTGATAAAGTAATCAAGGATTTAGTAAGCTATAAACTTAAAAATGACATTTCTTATATACCTTTTGAGGAAGCATACTCAATAATTGTAGATTTACAAACTAAATATAACTTTTCTGGTAATTTTATTGATAGCCTACTTTCAGAAGGGATTATTTCCAAAACTATTTATTGGAAAAATGATGATGATGAAGATGGAATTTATATTGCTTATGAAAGGTTTGAAGATCATATAGCAGCTTCTTTCTTACTTGAAAATATTAATACTGATTCATTATTATCTGAATTCGATGAAGGAGGTAGTTTATATAAATTTATCGAAGATGAAGAGGCAATAGACTATTATTCGGGGCTAATGGGATCTTTAGCTATACAATTACCTGAAAGGTTTGGAATAGAGCTCTATGAGGTGTCCTATAATGTTAGAAATGATTATACCGTAGCCGAAGCGATCGTTTCAAGCCTATTATGGAGAAAACACTCATCAATAGATGAAAAGATTATAAACTACGTTAAAGAAGTTAGTATAGATTTTAAATTTATATTTGAGTTCTTTTGGGAAACAATAATATCCGTTTCTTCTTTGCCTAATCATCCTTTTAATGCTAATAAAATCCATACTATTCTCTATGAAAAATCATTATCAGACCGTGATTTTTATTGGAATGAATTAATTAATGATTATTATAATAATGAGCTTTCTGTTAAAAGAATCATTGACTGGTCCTGGTCATCTGAAGATAAAATGCATATATCAGATGAATCTATTATCTTAAGTTCTATAATGATTACTTGGTTTTTAGCAAGTACAAATCGTGAATTAAGAGATTCAGCAACTAAAGCTCTCATTAATATCTTAAAAGATAGAATTGATATGCTAATGGATATTTTAGTTAAATTTGAAGGAGTAAACGATCCTTATATTTATGAAAGACTTTTTGCAGTTGCATATGGTTGTGCATTAAGAACTGAAGATACAGAAAGTTTAGGTGAACTAAGTAAATATATTTACAAAACTATTTTTGATAAAGATTTAGTATATTCTCATGTTTTAATTAGAGATTATGCGCGAGGGGTAATAGAATATGCATTATATTTAAAAATTGAGCTAAATATTGATATAAATAAAATACGACCTCCTTATGAAAGTCTTTTCCCTGAAATTCCATCGGATGAAGAAATTGAAAGGTATAAACTAGATGGTATTTCTCAAGATTATCTTTGGAGTCAAAACTCTATTTTGGAGTCTATGGAAGTAGAATATACACGAGATGGAGAAATGGCAGATTATGGTAAGTTTGGTAGATATACTTTTCAATGGAATTTTGAAAATTGGAAAGAACTTGAACCTGTTGATTTAAAAAATATAGCTATTAAACGAATTTTTGATTTGGGATATGATGCTGAAAAACACGGAAAGTTTGATAGAAAGGTCCAACAATCACAT
>JAEZKY010000004.1 GCA_023435985.1 Bacillota bacterium
GTAATATATAGTGAACAATGGTGATTTTAAAGAATAATGCTGTAGTAATTAAAGATGAAAATGGTGTAGAAAAAAATTGTTGTTTGATGTGGGATTGCATTTTATTGGTATAGAAAAGTTATTAAAATGAATGGAGAAGAACTATAATAAATAAGTTTACTTAAATTTTTAAATGTATAAGAAAATGAGTAACATAAGATTTAGTTAATTCATACTATATAACATAAAGATAACTTTATAGTTATTAAAAAAACAAAAGAGGTGTTATGTATGAATTCTTATATAAGTGAATCATATAATGGTCATAGCTATTACAAAATTAGTGCATCAAGAAGTAATTCTAATGTATCAGGAAGTAATTCTAGAAGTAATTCAAATAGCAATTCCAATAGTCATTCAAGTAGATCCAATAGTCATTCAAGTAGCTCAAGAAGCCATTCAAGCAGCAGATCAAATAGTAATTCAAGATCATGGAGTAACCAAAGTAGATCAAACGATTCATATAGCAGACCATATAGTGAATCATATAGCCGATAGTATTTGAAGTAAAATAGCAATAAGATTTTAGTATTATGGATAGATATTATGAAGCGGGAGAAAAGGTAAGTGGATACTCTGTTCTTAAAATAATAGGCGAAGGCAGATATGGAATTGCATATTTAGGTGTCAATAACAAAGATGAAAAATGTGTGATAAAGCAATTAAAGAAAGAAATGCTTGAGGAAACTAGAAAAAAATTATTTTATGAAGAGAAAATATTGCAAGATTTAAACTATCCTAATTTTCCTAGATTTATATCAAAATTTGAAGATGAAGATAGGGAAGGCTATATATTAGAATATGTAGAAGGAAAAGTAATCCAGGATTTACTAGTTAGAGAACAATATGAATTTAGTAAAAACGAGATTTATAGAATTTGTGGCCAGCTTTTAGATCTAGTGGAGATACTGCATAATAATGATATAGTACACCGAGATATAAGGCCCACTAATGTAATATTGAAGGAAAATAAAGATATAGCATTAATTGATTTTGGATTAGCTCGGATTATTGATAATAAAAGGTATGTAAAAGATGTAGATTATTGGTTTATAGGTGACTTTTTAATTCATTTGTATTATTCATCTTATAAAGAAACTGATGAAGAAGACAAGCCTTGGTTTGAAGAACTTGACTTAAATTTAGAGGAAAAGATTTTCTTAAAAAAACTAATGAATATTGAAGAAAGTTATAAAAGCATTGAAGAAATAAGAAGACAACTTGATAAAATTAAAAATGTAAATTGATATTAAAGATAGACCATGTGATTGAGGAGATTACCACTAATATCACATGGTTTATCTCCTAATATTACTCAAAAGATTAAATTGAGGAGGTATTATGATGCCAAATTCAATCAAGATATTAGGAATGTATCCAAAAACTTTCGTAGCAAATTTATATTCAGAAAAACCTTTTAGAATGATTGGGTTGATAGATGTGAATATTGAATATATCTATGGAATAGAAAGGGTTACTTTAGCTTTTTTTAGATCGTCAGGAACTAATAGTGGAAAAATAAAAGGCTTGTGGTATCCGATCGTTGGAATAAAAACACGTACAGGAAGATTTACGGAATTTACAGAGTATTTAAATTTTGTTTTGACAAATACTACAAGAAGAGGAATGGCAGAAGAGGGATGGCTGGCTAAATCCTTATTCTTTTCAAGTCAAGACGTCGATAATCCTATAATTAGAGGCTTCTCTAATGGAAGACATTATGAAGATCTTTTAAAAATAGGAGAAACTTTGAGAGATTTATATGAAAATAATAAATATGATGAAATGTATGCATTAGATGCTGATGAATTAAACTTAGTAGTAACTTCAAAACAAATATATCAAGGTAATGAGCATACTCAAAGAGAAAACTTTGAGAAATTCATAGAAGATATATTTAATGAAGATTAGCAGTCTATTAGATTCATACTGAAAATAAAAAGTGTATTAATAATTTTTGCATGGAGAGGATTTAGAACCATTCATACAAGAAAAAATACAGGCATTGCAATTTGAAATTGTTATTGATTTTGAATTTAATGCCTTATTTTTATTAAAGGACCAGTATTAATTTTTAACATAAATGTAATATAATAAAGATATAAAATAAAGAGCAAAATAGTAAAAATAAAGTTAATTGTATATTAATAGGTAAATGAGATAAATCATAAGGAGGATTTATGAAGGATACAAAGAAATATATCCAGGTATATGGTGATTTTAAAATGAGAAAATTGACAGAGGAGGATTTAGAGCAATTTAATGGACTTTTACGTTATGCTTTTCAGATAACCATGGACGAACTTTTACATTCTGGTTGGACAGAAGATCAAATCATGAGAGCTAAAATGCCAATTCTAAAAAATGCTTATGTACTTGGATGGTTTTATCATGAAAAATTAGCTTCAATGATTGTAGTGTATTCTATGAAAGTGAACATTCATGATAATATTTGTAAGATGGGTGGGGTTACTGGAGTTGCTACTTATCCAGAGTATACAGGCAAAGGATTAATTCATTCACTAATTAAACAAGTTATTATTCATATGCATGAAGAAGGACAATCTATTTCTTTTTTATATCCATATTCAATACCACTGTATAGAAAACATGGATGGGAAATCATTTCTGATAAAATTACTTTTACAATAAAAGATTCTCAGTTACCTAAAAAAAGAACTGTAGAAGGTATGATGGAGCGTGTGGATTTAGAATGTGAGGATCTTTCAAATGTACATGATTACTTCTCTATGCAGCGTCATGGAGCAATGATTCGAGACGAACTGGCTTGGGATGAGTACTGGCGCTGGGATAGTGATGATATTATAGCAGCTATATATTATAATAAAAATCACAAACCCCTTGGATATTTGATTTATTACATTAGAAATGATATTTTTTACATTAAAGAAATGGTTCATTTAAATACAGAAGCACGTCATGGAATTTGGAATTATATAAGCGCTCATTATTCAATGGTGAATGAAGTAAAAGGATATAACTATTCTGGAGAACCAATGGCTTTCCTATTTGAAGATAGTGAAATAATTGAAACTATTGAACCATATTTTATGGCTAGGATTATAAATGTCCAAGAATTTATTTTAAGATATCCTTTTTTAGATAAGTCAAAGAATTTAAAAATTAATTTTAAGATAAATGATCCAGTAGCTTCGTGGAATAATGCAGTCTTTAATATTTATTGGAATGATGAAGAAACAGTATGCGAAAGAAATGAGGATATTCATGCTGTAAATTTAGTAGAAATGGATATTCAAACTTTAACAACCATGCTAATGGGATATAAACGCCCTACATTTTTATATGAATGTGGAAGAATACAGACAGAATATTATATGTTAAAGATTTTGGAACAATTAATACCGGTAGAAAAGCCTTATTTTTCAGATTATTTTTAATTTATGGAATGATGAAGTACCAAGGATAGTCATTAAGGCACTACTATATAGTTAATAATATACTACAAGTTCTAAAAAAATAGTTCATCAATATTAAACTGATACTCAATAGATTAATGCTTCTGATAATCATGAATTATATTAATTAGAACTTTATAATAAGGATTAATTTAAATATAAATTAAAAATTGAAAAGTATCCCTGATTTTAGATTTGGGATACTTTTTAAGTTATTTAAGGTACAGTAAATTAGTTACAAGGTTACATTAAAGTTTTTTTGAACTGAGTCAATTACGTTTAATGCAAAAGCATATTGAAAGTCGGTTTTTGAAATTGTATTTGAAAGTAAAGTAAAAAAAGCAGATTTATTGCATTTACGAATATTTCTATAGTAATCTCTTGAGATTCTCCAATATTTTTGCGGAAAGCAAATATATGAAATTAAATATCGTAGGTCCGATTCTGTTAATTTAGAAGATTCATTATAAGTATTTAGTATAGATAAAGCCAAGTCAACATCCCATTTTGTATTTTCTCTTTTGAGCAGCCGGCGCATGAAATATGCT
>JAEZKY010000051.1 GCA_023435985.1 Bacillota bacterium
CAAGAACTGTTCTTAAGGACAAAGGAATTGATGCAGATAAAGATGTTAATTTTAGTTATGTAAATTCAGTAAATGAATTAGCTCCAATAATTTTGTCTGGAAAAACACAATATGCAGTAATACCAGAACCAGCATTATCTACTGTGCAAAGCAAAAATGATAAATTTAATATAATGCTGGATTTAAATGAAGAGTGGAAAAAGATAAATAACTCTGAATATGGATATCCACAATCAACAATAATAGTTAAAAAGGAATTATATGATGAGGACAAAGAATTTGTAAATAATCTTTTAAATCAAGTTGAAGAATCAGAAAAATGGGCAAATAGTAATAAGGAAGCTCTAGGAGATTATTGTGAAGAAATCGGAGTATCAGCTCAAAAGCCAACAGTAATAAAAGCTGTTGATAGGGCAAATTTGAAATACGTTGATATTAAAGACAGTATTAAAGATTATAAAACATATTTTGAAAAGTTAAATGCATTTGATCCAAAAACAATAGGAGGAAAAGTGCCAGATGATGAAATATTCATGGAAAAGTAAAGCGTATACTTTTTTATCATGCATATTTTTCATAGGAGTATGGCAGTTAATTGCCGTAGCAGTAAATAATGATATATATATACCAAGGTTAGAACAAGTATTTAAAGCTATTATAGAAATTCTTAATAATAAAAACTTTGGCAAAATTATTTTGGAAAGTTTTTATAGAACTGTATTAAGTTATGGGGCAGCTTTGATTATCTCAATGATTTTAGGAATACTAGGTGTAGCGTATCCCTTTTTAAAATATTTGCTGGAACCTATAAATTCCTTTGGAAAAACAATACCAACTATGGTGCTGGTTGTTCTTTCGCTAGTATGGTTTGATAAAGAGAAAACACCGTTTGTAGTTGGATTTGCTGTTATTTTACCAATATTGTATGAAGGAATAAGAAATAATATCATGCAGATAGACAAGAAAATAATTGATATGACTAAAGTATATGAAATCAGTTTAATTGATAAAATTAGAAAAATATATTTTCCAGTTATGAAATTTTATTTTATGAACATTTTCGTATCAACTTTTGCACTTACCTTTAAAGTAGTGATTGCAGGAGAAGTATATGGCCAGCCGAAATTTGGAATAGGCTCTCAGATACAAATAGAAAAAGTGAATTTTAATGTACCTGGAATTTTTGCGTGGATTGTTATTATAGTTATTATATCTTTGGTTTTAGAAGTGGTAAATAAGCTATTGAAAAAAAGGATATATGGGTGGGATAAATGAATATAATGATTAGAAATTTAAGCAAATCTTATGGGAAAGAAGAGATTTTTAAAAATTTTAATATAGAATTTCATGATGATAAAATAAATTGTATAATTGGAAGGTCAGGTTGTGGAAAGAGCACTTTATTAAATATTATAGCTAAACTTACAGATATACAAGATGGAGAAATAAGTGGAATATCATTAAAGGATATAAGCTATGTATTTCAGGAAGATAGACTGATAGAATGGATTACAGTTAAGGAAAATTTAGAAATTGCCTTAAAAGGTTATTTTGATAAAACAATTATAAATGAAAAAGTTGACGAGGTATTAAAATTAGTAGGTATCTATGATATTAAGAATAAATATCCAAATGCATTAAGCGGTGGAATGAGACAAAGAGTCAATATAGCAAGAGCCTTTGGAAAACCATCGAAAGTAATTTTAATGGATGAGCCATTTAAATCATTAGATTACAAATTAAAATATACTATAATTGATGAATTTAAAAATTTATTAGAAAGAGAAAAAAGAATGGTAATATTAGTAACCCATGATTTAGATGAAGCAATATATTTCCGGGGGAATATATTAGTTTTAAAAAATAAGCCCGCTCAAATAGCAGGTTTATTTAGTGAAAACTTGGATGAATGCAAGGATAAAATCTTAGAAATAATATAGATACCTAATTTTAAGATTTTATTTTCAAATGTTTTCTGCATAAAAATATTTATGATTCCTAGTGAAGATAATCACTTGAAATTTAGGAAATATGTAAATGTATTAACCTAATAAATCAAATTTATAAATTAGGCATTTATATAAATACTTAAGCAATAGTAAGCTTGTACGTATTATTAAGATGATAATAAGTTATCGGTTTAGTTATAAATGCAAATCTTACTTCCAACTAGAACAAATAGGAAACCTGCAAGGATAAAGCTAGAAAAACTTAAGAATTTTTTATTTGAATTTAATAAGTTTATTCCAAGTAATGTATCGCAAAAACCTAAACAAATAAAAATTAACGGAAAAAAATCGTCTGGATTGTATCTGCTTAATATTATATTTAATGAGACTAGAGGAAGTAGCAATGAGAAAGTAAGATTAATAACATTAAAACATTTTCTTAACAAATTTATTCACCACCTAACATCTGGAAAATTATGTATTATACTAAATTATATACAAGCTATTGAGATTTTATTCACATAAGAATGATTTGTTGTATAAGAAATAGAAAATGGAGCAGCTTTAATAGAAGAAAGGAATGTTGAAATGATTAGAAAATTTATTTCGTTTTATAAACCATACAAAAAACTATTTATAATGGATTTGATTGTTGCCTTTATAGCGTCTTTATGCGATTTAGTATATCCAATGATGACAAGGCAGCTTATTAATAATTCTATTCCAAGTAGAGATTTTAGGATTATCATTATCTTTGGGATTACATTGATAATGATTTTTCTTATAAAAGCAGCATGTGGTTACTTTATGCAGTATTGGGGTCACGTTGTTGGTGTAAGAATGCAGGGAGATATGAGGAAAAATATATTTACACATCTGCAAAGACTGCCGAATAGTTTTTTTGATAATAATAAAACTGGGGATATAATGTCTAGAATTATTAATGATTTAATGGATATTTCAGAACTTGCTCATCATGGGCCTGAAGATTTATTTATTTCTATTGTCATGCTAATAGGGTCATTTGTAATGTTATGTAGTATAAATATATCACTTACATTACTGATTTTCATATTTGTGCCGGTGATAGTCTGGTTTACTTTATATGAAAGAAATAAAATGAATAAAGCATTTTTTGATACAAAAGTAAAAACTGGAGCAGTAAACGCTAATTTAGAAAATAGTATTTCTGGAATAAAAATATCCAAGGCTTTTGTAAGTCATGAGTCTGAAGAAGAGAAATTTGAAGAAGGTAATGCAAAGTTTATTAAGGCAAGAGAAAAATCTTATAAGGTAATGGCTGAATATTCTTCTGGAGCTGGATTTGGAATGGATTTTCTAAATTACATTGGGCTTATAGCTGGCGGAATATTTACTTTTGTTGGACTAATAAGCATTGGAGATTATATGGCTTATATGCTATTCATAAATTCATTTATTACGCCTATAAAAAAGCTTATTGATTTTATGGAGCAATTCCAAAATGGAATAACAGGATTTCAAAGATATATGGAAATTATGAATGCGGAGCAAGAAAAAGATAAAGAGGATGTAATTGAATTAAAGAATGTACATGGAGAAATTGAATTTAAAAATGTTGTATTTAGTTATGAAGGTAAAAAGGTGTTAGACAATATATCTGTAAAAATAGAAAGAGGTCAAATGTTAGCTTTGGTAGGAGCATCTGGTGGAGGTAAGACAACTTTTTGTAATCTGATTCCGAGATTTTATGAAGTGGGAAGTGGAGACAT
The DNA here is from genome assembly GCA_023435985.1 of Bacillota bacterium. Lineage (GTDB taxonomy): Bacteria > Bacillota > Clostridia > Clostridiales > Clostridiaceae > Clostridium. The sequence goes on from JAEZKY010000051.1 coordinate 3,701, forward strand.
TTTAATTGATAAAAAAAGTATTTATGATATTAAATTAGATTCTCTTAGAGAAAATATTGGAATAGTTCAGCAAGAAGTATTTTTATTTACTGGAACAATAAGAGATAACATATTATTTGGAAAAGCTGATGCAAGTGAAGAAGAGTTATTAAGAGCAGCTAAAATGGCTAATATTCATGAATTTATAAGCACTTTACCAGAAGGATACGATACTTACATTGGAGAAAGAGGAGTAAAATTATCAGGTGGACAAAAGCAGCGTATCTCTATTGCAAGAGTATTCCTCAAAAATCCACCAATATTAATCTTAGATGAAGCAACATCAGCTTTAGATAATGCAACTGAACGTATAATTCAAAAATCATTAGAAAAATTATGTGCAGGAAGAACAACCATAGTAGTAGCACATAGATTATCAACTATTAAAAATGCCGATGAAATAATAGTTCTTGGAAATACAGGAATAATGGAAAAAGGAACTCATGAAGAGTTGATGGAGAAACAAGGTGAGTATAGCAAATTACATAAGCTAGCAGCAGTGTAAATTTAATATTAATATAAAATAGGCTGTCCAAAATCTAAATGATTTTTTGGGACAACCTTTATTTTAATAAGTTAATTATTTTTTCAAGGAATTAAGCAATTGAATTTTCTTATAAACGGCAGAGCTATCAATGGTTTTAGGTTGTAATTCATGTTCATCATCAGCTTGGAGTGAATTGGTTGTAACATCTGCAGCATTATTCTGAAAATTTGATTTTACAACTCTAGAATTTTCCTGACTTTGTAATCTTACGGAATCATTTAGTTCATTATTGAGTAAGTTAGAAAAATTTTCAGAATTATCATCAGAACTTTTATGAGAAACAACAGATTTTAATGTATCTTTAAAAGAGTTTGATTTGTTTTGTTTTTTACTAGAAGAGAATGGAGTATTTACATAAGGTCTTTTTATTATTTTAGTATCAATATCAACATTGGTTACACTGCTTATGGTGTAATCGCTGCTAGAATTTAATTTATCATTTGACATATAAACTCCCCCTTTAGTATATAAATTAATACAATATTTAATTCTATTATCGTACATTATTATCATAAGTTAAAAGTGCATAAGATATATGTGAAATAATTGTGTGGAAAAATAATACAGTAGTTTATGCTAAGTATAGTATATTTAGAAAGCAAATTCAATCAAAAATAGAGTGAAGCATTAATTAAGTAAACTTCACTCTATTTTTGTGTATTAAAATAATTTTATATATTTGGCATGTGATTATTTTACTTCGTATATCCAGCCTTCTGGTGCTTCAACATCACCAAGTTGAATTCCATAAAGTATATCATATAATTTCTTGATTGTAGGACCTACTTCAGTTTCACTATGGAATACGTGTCTTTCGCCTTTATAATCAATAGCGCCAATTGGCGTTATTACAGCAGCAGTACCGCAAGCACCAGCTTCTTTAAATTCATCTAAGTTATCAACCAAAACATCTCTTTCATATACAGGCATTTTTAAATAATGTTCAGCTATATAAAGAAGCGAATATTTAGTTATACTTGGTAATATTGAAGATGATTTTGGTGTAATAAATTCATTATTTTTAGTTATTCCAATAAAGTTTGCAGCTCCAACTTCATCAATTTTTGTATGAGTAGCAGGATCTAGATAAATACAATCTGCATATCCAGCAGTTGCAGCTTTTGCATGTGCTTGTAACGATGCAGCGTAATTACCGCCAACTTTTTGTTTACCAGTTCCATGAGGTGCAGCTCTGTCATATTCATCTTGAACAACGAAGTTACATGGCTTTAATCCACCAGAGAAATACGGTCCAACTGGCATACAGAATACTGTAAATATATATTCTGGTGCAGGTTTAACTCCGATATTATGACCAACACCCATAATAATAGGTCTGATGTATAAAGTTGCTCCAGTACCATATGGTGGAACATAATCTATATTAGCTTTTACAACCTGCATAACAGCATCAATAAATTTCTCTTCAGGTACATGTGGCATTAAAAGTTTATCGCAGCTATCATTCATACGAGCAGCATTTCTATCAGGTCTGAATAATTGAACTTTTCCTTCTTTTGTTCTGTACGCTTTTAAACCTTCAAAACTACTTTGACCATAATGTAGAACGGTAGAAGCTTCACTCATACGAAGCATATTATCTTCAGTAAGTTTTCCTTCATCCCATTTTCCATCTTTCCAGATTGAAACATAACGAAGATCTGTTTTTATATAATCAAATCCTAATTTACTCCAATCTATATCTAATTTTTTCCCCATTTTATAATTCCTCCACATCTTTAAGGCTTATTGCCATTGTATAGGCATATGTATAGAAAATAGTGAGTCAAATATAGTAAAATATTGACTTATTGTTTTTGTGAATATGCC
>JAEZKY010000054.1 GCA_023435985.1 Bacillota bacterium
CATTAATATTAATAATATATATACTATCCATAAATATCTCTGTTCAATTAAAATAAGAAGATAACCTGCAGAAAAAATTACTGTTGTTATAAAAGGGTAACTTCTATTATCATTTAATATTTCTTTAATTGGCTTAATACAGAATAATAGATAGGTAAGAAGAATTATAAAAGAAAAATAAGAAAATGACTCAAATGTATTAATTGTTTGTACCAAATTAGTGCATATAAGTTTTAATTGGTATTTAAAATAACTCCAAGATTCAAATGGACTCCATGAATTAACTTGTGTATCCTCTTCACCAAGATAATGTGTTATCCACCCTTTTGACGAATGATTTGAATATGGGCTTACAATATTATGATTAACTTCTCCTGCTGTACTGTATGTTATTTCACCTTCTTTATAGCTTATTAATCCAATCCATATTCCACTTATTATAAAAAATATTGTAAACCCCAACAATAAATTTTTCAAAGTTTTTCTTCTATTTGATGTGTCTTTAAAATAATGAAATAAATTAAACAGAATAAAATGTGCAATAAAAAATGGAAATGCATAACTTTTTGTTAGATATGCCAATGAACCAAGTAAACCACATAATAAGCCATTAATCAATTTATCAGAATATTGAGGATTAAATATAATATTAAAATAAAAAATAAAAATACAAACTAATAACAAATCTGGCGTAAAGACATTATAAGCAAAATATAATATTATTGGAATTAATGAGAATAGAATTACTGTCCTAATTCTTTCATCCATTTCAAATTTGTTAGATAATTGTTTTATGCCTATAATTGTAAAAAAACCTATAATGAGCGATAATATTTTAGTTGCGTACAATATATATGCAGGTGTTGTACCAAAGATAAAAAATGGAATTAAAAGCCAAGATATAAGAGGACTTCGATAAGCATCAATAGCATTGAAGAAGTATCCATTAAAATAAGTTTTTGCAATGTTTATATAAACAATTCCATCAGCATTAATTTGATATTGATAATATCTTATCAACAGGACTCCCAATATCAAAAAAGTTGTTAAAGTTAAAATAAGACTTAAATTATTTCTTAAAGTGACATTACTAGTTAAAGACTTAATCTTACCCATATTAATCGCTGTTTATACTTTTGAAGTTAATCTATTTTTAATTTATATGAAAATCAAGTTAATAATGATAATCTTCGATGGATCGCTTACTTTTTCCTGTTATTAAATATATCATTTATTCCAGAAGCTACCGCTTCTTCAACTACATATTGTATTGTTGGTTTATTAAACACTGGGAGCATTTCTTTTGGTTGTGCCTTTGTGGCAGGTAAAAACCTTGTACCAAGTCCAGCAGCCGGTATCACCTCTTTCATAACTGTTCACCTATTAATTTTATGTTAAAAGTTTAAATTCTTTAATTATATATTATACTTTCATCTAAAATGACTTATAAACTTTTTTGGTTTATTTATCAATTAAAATTTCATAACACTTCCATATTTACTTTCCAATTTATAGTTACATTTTTGGTAGAATTCTTTTAAACTGATTGAAAATAAGTTTTTTTATAAAATGAATCCATTACACTCTTTTAATTTAGAAATATCATAAAATTCAATAAAAAAACTCAAGTGCAAAACTAATTAATGCTAAAATCGGCAGTGGAAGCGTCATTATGTAATATTTCTTACTTGCATTAATTTTAGAGAAATATGTGATTAAAATCAAAGTTAACCCTAATAAAAACCACCCTGATGCGTTAAAATAGTATTTTGTATAAAACGCATACACAGCCATAATAAAAACTACAACTGCAAGTAGATAATTTGTATTTTTACTGTTCATGTGTTATAACCATCCTTAATTAATTTCAATTAACTTTTTATACAATTATAGATAATTCCAGATATTAGTTAGTTTCATACTCTAAATTAAATTTACCCTTTAAAATATGAAAAAATTCAGATTTAGAGATATTATAAACTTTGATAGTCTTGTGATGGCTCTTAAGCCCTGAAATAATCTCAACTTTAGACCCAGTAATGCGTGAAAATTGATTTACTATTTCTTTATTAGCTTTACCCTTTTGTGGAACTGATTTTATTTTAATCTCTATTTTTTCTCTCCATTCATTGTAACCAACTATCTCAAATGTCTTCGATTTAGGAGAAACTTCTATATCGACCAGTATTCCATCATCAATTTCAGTTATAGCATTCATAAAACTACCTATCTAAATATGACTCTTTTACTTTTTAAATGACTTTAAAATATATTTTTCAGGCTTTTATAGATAAAATAATGCTTAAATTTTGAATTTATACAAAAATGTTTGTAAATGCATATCAACTCTTTATCTATTTCTCAACAACTCCAGATAGCCGTATAAATCCAATTAATCAAAGCATCACAGATACAATTATGATTATCTATAACTCAATTGATCCTGCAAATTAAAAAATGTTCACTATAGTGTTATTAACTATCCATTATACTAATAATAATATGCT